>CAZKOI010000051.1:0-15423 GCA_964554315.1 uncultured Enterobacterales bacterium
GGCGGAGATGGAGGGCCTCTTCGCCTGCATCGAAGGGCCCGATGGACCGACACTCATCGCAGCAAGAACAGACCAAATTGCCGAAGTCCAGTCATTGGACCGAGTACGTCTCGACCTCAGTCATGTGAATGCGAGACACATGGTGGGCGGAATCGAGATTTCAACATCACGAGGTTGTCTTCACAAGTGCACCTTTTGCTCCATCATGGGAAGAGAGCAGTATCAGGCCCGCTCGGCTGGCGGTGTCATTGAGCTCTTAGAGCAGTACGAGGAGAGATTTGCAGAGGTATATGGCGACCAAGTTCCTCGGAATGCGTACAGGGTTCACATCTGCGACGATGACTTCGCCTGTGACCGTGAGCGGGCCATGGACTTCTTCAAGGCTCTTCCGAAGACGTCGTTTCGGCTATCTTCAACCCAAGTTTCGGTCGCAGACCTTTGCCAGCGGGTCAATGGTGTGCTCACAACTACCCCCGACCATGAGTTTCTCGACGCCATTACCCCCGAGTGCTTCGTGTTGTCTGACCGCCCCCTCAGTGAGCATGACTTCGTTGAAGATCACCGCTCGAGAAAGTGGAGCAGCTTTCTTCAGATAGGGGTCGAGACATTCTCGGATGCCGAGCTGGTGCGGCTTGGCAAAGGCTACAAGGTGGACCACATTCGGTCGATCGTCGATGCGCTTTCGGCTCGTGGTATCCACATGGATGCGTACTTCATTCAGTCCAACTCGGAGACTAGAGCAATCGATTTGGTCGACGGCCTTGATGAACTCTGTCGCACCAAGATGGTTTACCCGCTCTTTTTTCACCTCCGGTTCCCCATCGTTCCTCATCTCGTCTCGTACTTCACGTCCGCGAACTACAAGCGACTGGTCCGCCAAGGGCGTGAGTCAGTTCAGTCCATACTGCGGGTTGCGAAGGTCGAGAATCACCCTGAGTTCGACTACCCCTTTATTTCGCATGACAACCCCACTGATCCGTGGGTTGCGTTGGCCGTGGAGAAGGGATTCTTTACGGACGGTGATCGGTATTCCGCCAGCTTTGAATCCCTCCGTGAAATCTGGCTGGGGCACCTCAAGGGCCTCGATGATGACGAGGAGATAAAGCAGGGTGAGCGTTTGGTCCGGCAGCTGGACGATCGAGCGAGACGTCGCTGCTTTGAGCTGCTCAGTCTCGCGAGGGGTGTGGAGCGGGGTCAGCACGCTTGGCGACCAGGGATTCCATCGTCTGAAGCAGCCATGGCAAACGCGACGACCATCCTCGGGCCCAGCCAGCGCTGGCTCCAGCCCTTCAGCCGGTATGCCGAGAACACCTCCCCTCGCCTCGTCGTGATTCCTACCTGGCAGTGTGAACTGCGGTGCCGGTACTGCTACATCCCGAAGCAAGACGGGAGGGTCATGTCTCTGAGGACTCTCGAACGAAGCATCGACATGCTGTTGGCTTCAGACAGGTCTTCGGTCATGTTGCAGTTCTTTGGTGGCGAGGCACTCATTGAGTGGGAGTTAGTGCGTCACGGAATCGAGTACGGTGAGTCCCAAGCGGCGGCATGGGGAAAATCCATTCAGTTCATCATCAGCTCCAACGGCTGGTCGATCTATGAAGAGAAGCTGGATTGGCTTCGGACGCGACCCGTCAAGTTAGAACTCTCACTCGATGGTGACAGCGATACACAGAACCGCTTTCGCCGCGCCCTGGAAAAGGGCCGCGACTCCTACGCCGAAGGAATTCCTGAAAAGGCGGGCATGATTAACGCCTCCGGGATCGAGCATGAGGTCATCATGGTCGTTCATCCAGAGGCGGTTGAGCGAATGCCCGAGAACTTTTTCCACATTGTCGGGCTTGGTTTCAGCAGGGTTCAAATCAACTTCGCGTTGGGCCCCGTTTGGACTACTGCCCAAAAACAGTCATTCGCTCGCGGCCTGCACACAATCGGGGAGCGCCTCAAAGAGCACTGGGCACGGGGTGACCAAGTGTCGCTCATCAACCTCGAGGGTCGACCGATGCCGGTTCGCCTCAACGGGGAGGTCACGGTTGACTGGGATGGTACCGTGTACGGTGGAAACGCGTTCCTCCATGAGACCGAGCACAAGCAAAAATTTGTAACCGGCCACCTCGACGACCTGCGTAGCTTTGATCGGTATTGGATGGATGGTCCCAGTAATGACTACCTACTTGATTGGTCATACCGGCCGGATGTCACCAAGAACAATCTCGAGGTCGGACGCATCTTCAGAAGCTTTCACCAATGGATGGCGTCTTCTGAGGCTATGACGAGCCGTGGATAGGCCCGCCCTTCCATGGCTCATGAGGCTCTGCCAGCTCTTCGAGAAGCATGAGCCGAGCGTATACGGGTGCATCGCAGAGGACCATAACGATGGCGTCCTCGTGACCTTCGAGTTGGACCGAGGCTCAACCAGTATCTTACTCATGAGGAAGGGGGTCTCCAGTTCATACGCCTCTTCAGCCTCAGTTGACATAGCCATCCATCAACCACCCGAAGGAGAGCCGTCGCCAGGCAACAGCGAGTTTGTGGCGCGACGCTTTATCGAGATTCTCCAGCGTGCAGACAAAGGCAACCTCGACATCGGTTCTCGTCACCGTCGAGACGCGACCGGCGCCACCCAGGCCGTCACCGCCGAACCCGACGAGGCGAGTGCCGCAAGAGAAGCGATGCAGGAAGAAATCCATCGCGCGGAGTTCATCGCCTACATGAACGAGTCACACGGTCCTCTTCAGGCCTTCGTCGAGCACCCTACGGACGACCAAACCGCTGTTTTTGATTATCTCCGAGTCGCATTAAAGAGCGGCTTTGACAGGCAAGAGGTCAAGACCCGATTTGGCGTAGAAATCGAGGAAGTGGCGTCGGCGCCGTTCAGCAAACTTCTGGCTCTCGGCTTGGTAAAAATTGATCGGACTCGAGTGGACCCACTCTTTCGATCTGAGGCCGAGTGGCTAGTCTTTCGATGCTTCTTTCTTACGCTGCCACAACTCGAGGCGGCCCATGCCGCCTGGGGCGATCAGTACGACCCAAACACGGACTACGCCAGCGCCCTAGCTCAACTATGCGCCCCGGGCTGATGCCCTAATGACCTTTCGTACTTGCGCCATAGCGCCAGCTAGGGCCTTGCGAGCGGCCGCATCACTCGGAGGCGGTGTCTCGAGCACGAGTCGCAAGCCCTCTTCCGCCGTGAGTCCAGGAGCCACACGAAACTTCATAGACCCATGGCCCGGCGATTGAAGCACCACTCTTCCATCTCGGTCGATACCCATAAACAGATGGCTGCCGTGTAGGACTTGGCCTATGTCGAACACCTCGAGGTATCTGGCAATAGACTCAGGCTTGAGATCAAGCCCATCTCTGCGAGCAACTTCATGCTCTAGGTGTCGATCTGGAACCAACCACAACAAGCTGTGAAGTCGATCCATCCGACCTTGGGGCACCATTTCAAGGAAGCGGTCAGAGAGTGACAGACCGCCTTGCCTGTACCAAGCACTCAGTGCGGTCCCACCGATCTCTGTGACATCCCGGCCGAAAACTTTCCTGAACGCAGCCCGATCAACACGGTTGTTGTCTCTGAGCTGGTGAACCAAGTAAGTTCGAACCTCATCGCTCACATCAATCTTGTGCCCTACGTAGTGGTAAGGGGCATCCGCTAGGGCGTCACTTGGGGCTCGTCCTTGGTATGCGGCACGACCAAAGATCTGCGAGCGCGCCGATGGCCCAAAACCGAGGAGATGCATGGGATGCTCGGCTTCACTCACCAGTTGGGTGTAGCTGTAGCAAGCTGCCTTTGGCATCGGGACACCGGGTGGATTCCACTCCCGTTTAAGCGTGTATCGATGCCCCCCCTCGAGATTCACACGGTAACCATGGCGCTCAGCCATCTGCTTGAGCGCAGGCACCGCGTCTCGTTGAAACGGCTCAAGGTGTCGCCAGAAGGAGTCAAGGTCTCCCCCAAAATGGGCTTCCACATACTCAGGGGTGGGCGCGATTTGAAAAACATCCACATTCTTAGGATGGTACGTCGACAACACCCAATCGATGTCCGCAAGAATGGTCTCCGGGTCTGTCCCCGCCAAGCCAAGCAGAAAGTCACAGGCGACGTCATAGAGCCCGTGCTTGTACAGCTCCTCGAACCGTTTGCCGACCGTCTCCCGGTTCTGAAAACCCCGATTGTGGGCTTTGTTGACCTCTGGATCAAGTGTCTGAATTCCAAAAGAAAAATGGGTAAACCCGTACTCCGCGAGGACCGCAACCCGACCTTCACTCATCACCAGCGGGTCAAACTCAAATGAGCGGTGCGCGTCCTCTCGAACATTGAGGTGCTCACCAAGCGCATCGAAGAGCTCACGCAACATCGGCGCAGGCAGTGTAGATGGCGTTCCGCCACCGATGTATACCGAGCCCCACCTAAGCCCCTGAACAGCAGGACCGATTGTGGCCATTGACCGCACCACACGACGGAGCCAAGCCTTCAAAAGGTCCGGGTTGCTTGGCCGCAACCTCTCATAGTTACAGAAGCTACAGATGGACTTGCAAAACGGCACGTGAATATAGATGTTGTTCCGGGTCTCAACATCTACCGGCGGGAACTCGACTGCTGCCGCCCACATCTCCGCGACTTCTTTCTCCGTGACCACCTGCTCCGGGCCACGCAGGTAAGCAAGGCGCGATGCATCGGGGAGTCTCGATACGTCCGCGTACCGACCTTGTAAGCGCTCACGCCCATCGATGAACGCATCACTGAGTTTACGAGGCGGCCAGCTCAATGGTCCCTCACGGCAATAGTGGCCGACGCCACCCCCGGAACCACGTGACAGCGCTCAGGTAGCGACACCACAAACCCTGATGCTCGCGCAATAAGGGTTTCGAGAACAGTCCCTTCGATAGTTCGCACCTCCGCAATGGGTACTCCCCTTTCTAGCACATCTCCCGGGCGAAGGAGAGGCACAAGGACACCGGTATGATTAGTCCTCGGACCGCTCTCCCGTCTCCACCTTCCATCGTCTGGCGCGTCCTGCCGTCTCGGGGCAGGCCGGTCCAGCAGCCCGAGCTCGGTGAGGACACCGTAGACGGCCTCTGTTGTAAGGGCAGCTGCTCTCGGGTCAAGCCACCGTCTCGGCCCAACCTCCAGCGTAATCGCCGGGATTCCCGCTACGTTAATCGCAGCACCCGGCAAACTTCGTTCGAGGTGATAACGAACATATCGGTCCTTGGGATACTCCGACAACACCGTCAGACCACTGGCACGGGCAAGCCGAGCACACGTTGAAACGAGTCGCCGACGGTCTCGCACACGCAGCACCCTGTCCACAATTGCATAGGGAATAGAGCCCGCAGCATCCGTATGGAGGTCGATAATCGCAGCCGGCTCTCGGCCGACGATATCTCGCCATATGACGTCTGCATGGCGCTCAGACGCAGATCCCCTCGAGCGTCCCGGAAATGCCCGGTTTAGGTCCTGCCCATCCGATGGCAAGTGCCGTGAATTGGCCACCAGACCGGCTGGATTTAGCGTCGGATAGAGGTGCACCTGTCCGCATCGAAGCAGCTGCGGAAGTTCCCGCGCAAGATTGTGAACCACGCCGATACCCGTAGCCTCATCGCCATGAACGTTGGCGCTGACGACGACCGAAGGCCCCTCTTGCCCAGATCGAATCGTGAGCACCTTAAGTGGCTTCCCATCCGGGAGTATGACCGAGGATGTCTCTACTTCCATCCCATCCCCTAACCCTCTAGAACCCAGGCCTTGAGGTACCTCGACTCCGGGAAGTCGAGAGACGCAGGCACGTCATGCGGAGGACTACCTTGGTGAATCAACCGTAGTCGACGCGACGTTTTCAGTGAGGCTGCCTTAATGAGCTTTTGAAAGTCTCTCGGCGAGAGCGAACCCTGATTTGTGGCCACCAAAATCCAACCCCCTGGCGCCAATACTCGCAAACAACCCGCCAAGACCCGACTTAAACCCTGCTCCACCGACCACACGCCGTTTGGGCCATGAGCAAAGGAAGGCGGATCGACAACGATGACATCGAAAGACTGCTGCGCTCTCCTGAATCTGTCCAAGGCTGTGAAGGTATCTTCGGCCCAAAAACCATGCGAGTCCGGATTCAGACCGTTTAGTTCAAAGTTACGCCGAGCTCGCTCAATCGCGGTCGTCGCTAGGTCGACGGTATCGACATGGGTCGCGCCGTTCGCTGCAGCAGCCACAGAAAACGCGCCCGTGTAGGCGAACGTGTTCAAGACGCGCCGACCACGCCAGTGTGGCTTCAGCCACGCACGAATGTCTCTCATGTCAGGGTATAGCCCCGCATCGAGACCCATATGCGGTACAACCTCGAAGCTCAGGCCGTCCTCTAAGACCACGACCGGCCCTTTGCTCGCTTCACCGTGGAGGCATCGTCCAGACATGGGCTGTGGACGCTCATCATCATGAGGCGGCCGACCCGTCTGCCAGATCGTGCTTACATCATCATAGGATGCCAAGACCGAGACGACCATAGGTAGAATGGTGGCCAAGGAGTCATCATCCAACGCGATGGTGACGTGCTGGCCCCAGACATCAACCCGGAGCCCGGGCAGATCATCATTCTCCCCATGAACCCAGCGCCAGGCCGTGCAACCCTCCGGAAGCCGCCGACGTGCTCGAGCTGCCGCTATTCTTCCCTCAATGAGCGCCTCATCGATGGGACCACGGTCAACCCTGAAGCGCCGTACAGCAAGCCGGCCTGATGAATAAATCCCGACGCCGTAGTGGCGGCCGTCCTGCCCGACAATGTCAACCACCGCCCCCTCAGCGAGCTCACCCTGCCTCGCTACCACCTCTTTTTCGTAGACCCAGTCAAACCCTTTAGACAACCATTCAGAAGAATAGCCGTTCACCATCACCGCTGATCCCAAGTTCTCGGGAAAACGTGGTCCAAGGCCGCCAGAATTTGGGCCCCTCCGACGTGAACGTTTTTCCTTACCGCGGTAGGAACGAGCCATGGTTTCCTTGCAACGACATCTGGCAGCCACAGGCCTCCAGACCGAGTTTTTTCAACTTGTTCAGACTGCTCTGTACCACGCAGATGGCCTTTGGGGCGACGCAACTGTCGACCTCTATCTGAAAAACCTCATGCCTGACCATGGTTACCTTATCGCCACAGGCATCGAGGACGCGATTCAATCCGTGCTCGACTTGACCTTCTCCGAAGATGACCTTGAGTGGATCCGAGCCCACCCAATGTACGCTCGCCACCACGGGTCCTTTTTTGACAGCCTGCGGGACTTCTCGTTTTCTGGAACCATCTGGGCCATGCCCGAAGGAACGCCCGTCTTCCCGCTTGAGCCTATTATTCGAGTCACAGCTCCTCTCCCACAGGTCGGACTCATCGAGCTCCTTCTTACGCAGGGCGTGTCCAGCGCGTCGGCTGTCGCAACAAACGCAGCTCGTGCAAATTTGGCGGCCGGTAACCGCTCCGTTCTCGACTTTGGCACCCGACGTGTTCCTGGACACGCACTCGCTGAGGCCGCCGCCAGAGCCGCATTCATCGGCGGGTGTGCGGGAACCACTCATGCATTGGCTGCGATGGCCAACGATATCCCCGCGGTGGGCCTCATCTCCGACACCCTCCTCGCTGCATACGACGACATCGGCGTGGCCTGTGATGCACTCAAGGACCACTTCCCTGAAGGGTGCCACTTAAACCTACCTGCAGCGGCACCTCTTGATGCAATCGACCACTTTTCGAAAATTGGAACATACGTTCGAACCGTTCGAATTGCGCATGAAGATCTGGGCCCGCTCAGTCGGGAGGTTCGGCGCCGCCTGGATCGGCACGGAATGAGGCATACCAAAATCCTTGGGAGTGGAGGCGTCTCACCCGGGGCGATTCAGGACTTGGTGCAGGACGATGCCCCCCTCGACCTATTCGCACTGGGCTCTTCTCTGGTCGAGGGAATCGCCGGCAGCGGGCCACAACTCAGCTATCGCATGGCTTCGCTCGTGAGAGGGACAAGTCCAGACCCCGTCACAGGACAATGGAGTTCTCACTGGCCTAGCGTAAAACAAGTGCTTCGGTATCCAGACTACGACCTTGTGTGCTCCGAAGTTGAGGCCACGGCAGCCTCAGGGCTGGCGACACCACTCCTTGAACCCGCCGTGCTGTTCGGAGAGCGCGTGAGACCGCGCCCGACGTTGACAGCCTCACGACGCCACTGCAAGCGCTCCCTTGAGGCGCTCCCTGCCGAGCTCTTGACCACTCGGTCACCGGCGCCCAGATCGGTCGTCGCCAGCGAAACCTTGCAGAGCCTAAGAGCACGAGTGCTCGCTACACCGACCTAGGGAAAGACCTCCTCGAGGTCGTCGAGGGTCAAGCTACAGGCCGGCAGAACTGCCAGCTCGGTCAATCTGCTGTTGGTGCTTCGGATGTCTCGTGCGAGGCACCGCAGGACCGAAATCTGAAAACGCATTGCGAGGGGCGTAGACCCATTCATCAGGTCGAGAAAGTCTTTGCGCTCCATTATCGCGCATCTAACCGTCCCCTCTGCCACACAGGTCGCCGCACGGGGAACGCCGTCGATGACACCCAGGATGCCAAAAACCGCACCGGGACCCAGCCGACCGACCGTGACTATCTCGCCATTGTCTTGTCGACGCTCCACGCGGATTGTCCCCTCAAGGATGAAGTAAACACCCCCCTTTTGGTCGCCCTGCTGAACAATCGTTGAGGCGTCCCACCAAGCGTCTTCCCGCATCGCACCCGAGATGACATCAATCTCTTGAGACTGCATACCTCGGAAGTAGTCAAGGCCTCTCAGGCGAGTGGACTCCAAATCAACCTCCCGTTCTCATGGTCGACCAAATGTCTCTAAGCCGCCCAACCATCGACTGGAACTCTTCCTCAACCACTTCCTCAGCATCAATGAGAAACAGCGCGCTCAGCCGCTCATTCAACACACGAATGCGATGGGTCATCATCTTCCGGATCGCCGAGAGCATGAGCCGAGCCACCGGGTGACCATCGGCGAGAAACTCCTCGAAATCGGCCCTCGACAGATGCAGAACAATCGACGGCTCGGCCGCGCGGGCGGACGCGCTCCTTGGGGCCGGGTCGAGAATCGCCATTTCACCCAAAATGTCACCGGCCTGTACGTACCCAACCACAATCTCAGGTCCGTCTTTGGACTCGCACGTGAGCCGAACCGAGCCTGAGAGCACGAAGGTCAACTCCTCCGCAGGGTCACCCTCCTTGAAGAGCAAGGCGTCGCCCTCAAATCGCTTTAGGGTGGCCACCCTGGCCAAGTCATCGAGCGCCTGCTCGTCAACGGATTGGAAGATGGGAACCGTCTTGAGCTTTGCCTTTTTCTCATCGACGTTGAGTACCGACATTCCTCTTACTCCCCCGGGGCCTGAACCGAAATCACAGTCGTTCCCAATACGATCAAATCACCGACCTGCAGCGATGCCGGCTCATTCACCCGAACAAGCTCACCACCGCGCAAGAACAGCGTTGGGCAGGTCTGATGAAGACCTGACAGTTGAGCTTGGCTAGAGTCCACGGTCACCATCGCTTGGCGTCGACCGGCAAGCGCCCGATCCATCGTGAACCCTCCATCTCGTGCACGCGCCGCCCTTCCACCGACACACCAGCGGATGTTGTCTTGCCCTCTGCGGTCGGGCAATGCGAAACCCGGATGGTGCGGCTCCCGACCTATTTCGACGCGCTGTCCATCACTCACGCCCATGCGCGCCTCTGTGAGGGCATGGATCAAGCCCTTGTAGCCCTTGTCACCAATCTCAAAAAACTCAAAGGATAAAGACCGAACTCGTACAACGTCGCCACCCTTGAGAACAGACCTAGCCCCAGCCTCGACCAGCTGTCCATCAACGACGACGCCTTCCACATTCGGCTCTACAACGACCCCAGAAGGCGAAACATCCACTCTAAGCAAGCGGCTGTCTGAGCGGTTACCCCAGCGACCATCCGGCAAAAGGTCAAACGAGTAACCAGCAACCACGTCGCTCATGGGAACGTGGGGCAGTGCAACTCCAGCCATGACCAAATCGAGCACCGCCGTCGAGCCGAGATCGAGGATGATAGTGTCCGTTCCTACCGTTGGCCTGGTGGGACGCTGTACAGCACCGACTGCACGCTCAATGGCTCCCGGGGTGCCTATACACAAACCACGGCCAGCGTCAGTCCAGCTGTATCTGTCGCTAGGTGCAATACAATGTGCTTGGAGAAATAGACTGGCTGGGTCGATAACCGGAAGCCGTCCAAGTACATTCAACAACTGGTCCGAACCTGCCTCAAAAGCCTCCAGCAAAACCACGGGGTTCGGCGGCATCGGTGGCAGCCCCTCGCCCTGTCTGATGCGGACAAGACTTCCACGTCGAGCCGCCTCTACAACTGCCTGCGGAAGCCACGTACGATTTTCCGGCACGATCCGATAGACGGGAACCTCACCAGCGATGCCTTTCATGGCGAAACGTCCGACACCCTCCCAAGCCAACTCGGTCTGATTCATGCACATGCGTGTGGTGCTTGAGACCCAAACCTCGCCCGCAGGTGTCTTGGACAAAATACGGGCCGCGAGATTCACTGCCTCGCCGAATGCATCACCATCAATCGCCTCTACGTCGCCCGTCGCCATAGCGACGCGAATTGAAAAGTCCGCCTCACCTAGGACCCGCGAAACCAACTCGATGCTGGCCTGAGCTGCGTCGGTCGCCGCCTCAAAGAGCGCCATGTACGAATCGCCGAGGTTCTTGACAATCCTCCCGCCTCGAGCCTCGATGATCGGAGCCACACTGCGCTCGTGCGCAGCAATCAACTCGCGAAGGCCCTCTCGATCGGCCCGCCCGACAGAGGCGGTGTACCCAGCAAGGTCTGTAAAAACGACCGTAAGTGTTCGCGTTGCCACGGATGCTCCAGCAGTCTTCGACCATACATTGATTAACCCTACAAGTCGAGTTTCCAATGGCCTTGAGCCAGGAGGACGCCAGGCTGGCACTGCCACTTTGTCAATGTGATGGGAAGAACGCCACCCCAGCGTGCCATTTTGTCACAAAAAACCGCTGGACGTTGCGGCTACGTACCGCATCCGCTTATGGCACAGATGTTGCTATGAACTACTGGGCACGCAGGGTGCCTCGAGTCTGATATGAACCTTCCCGATAAAAAGCTGCTGTTCGGAATGCTCCTGACAGGCTCAGCCATGGGCGGCGCGGGAGTTGTTGCGATGAATGTCGCGCCTCCTTTGATTCTGCCTCTGCCAGACGGTATCGAGTTGATTGACCCGTTGAGTGGTGAGATCACGGTCGTCGAGCCCCTCACGATGGGCGAAGCAACAGAGGACAACGGGCGGTTGAAAGCGGCCGAGCGGCGCCCAACTCGAACGAGTAAGCGTACGCTGATTGACCCTATTGTCCGAAGGAGCATGTTTGACAGCTCGAAGATCGGGCAAGATTCCGCCCCCGAAGATGACGGCGACGCGGGCTCTAGGACCTCCCTGCCCCTGGTCCTGCTGGCGACAATCGTGGCCGAACCCGCTGAGTTTAGTTCGTGCCTGATCGCCGAGGAGAAGGGCGACGATGGTGCGTCGGGGTATGGGATTGGCGACACCATCATGGACGACGCGACCGTCCACCGAATCGAGCAAAAGCGGGTTGTTCTCAAGCGGAGCGATGGTGAGTTCGAGTACCTCGCAATGGACGACGAAGAGTTCGAGCGTCCGGCCGCGAATGGGAAGGCAGCCAAGGCCGCGAAGAAGGATGAATGGGGCGGTGTCGAGAAGGACGGTGAGACGAAGTTCACGATCGACCAGGAGACCTTCAATAAGATTTTGGAAAACCCCGACAAGCTCGCCGGGCAGATCCGAGCAGTCCCGAAAACCGATGAGTCAGGAAAGGTAGTTGGGTACCGCCTCTCCGGAATCAAACGCAGTTCGCTCTTTCGAAAGCTGGGCATAAAGAATGGTGATGTCGTTCACGCGGTGAACGGACACGAGTTGACATCCATGGGCTCAGCTCTCGCCGCATTCGACTCGCTGCAATCAGAGCGCAGTTTCAAATTCGACGTCACGTCACGCAAGAAGAAGCAGACATATGAGTACGAGGTTCGCTAATGCAACACATAGTACGCGGTAGCAGACGGCCCTATATTTCCCTTCCCCAAGGGCGAGCGCTGGTGACCTGCCTGGCGCTGAGCCTTGGGATATGCGGCACCGCTTTGGCGGAGACGCCGCAGCAGCCCGTGCTTCCACGGGCGCTTCCTGGCATCACAAAGCCAAAACCGAAGGCGCTCGGCCCAAAGGCACCGCTTGAGGAAGCGTCCTCTGAGGGGGTCGAGGGGGTCGAGGAGGCCGGCGGCGCGGAAAGTGGCGAAGGTTCCGGCACTACGGACGAGGCTGCAGCCCCAACACCTTCTGGCGAGGACGCAGAGGCCGAGGAGGCCGAGGACGCCGAGCCCGAGTCCCTGATTTCACCACCTCGGCAGAAGCCACCAATCCTCGATCCTAGCGCGAAGATAATGCTGGACTTCGTGAACAAGCCCATCATGGACTTGATCAAGTATATGGCGGAGATCACAGGACGGAACTTCATCCTCACCGATGACATCAAAGGCGAAGTGACCATCATCAGCCACAAGCCTGTCACCGTCCCTGCGGCCTATGAGGCGTTCCTGAGTGCTCTGGAGCAGACCGGATACACTACCGTGACGGTGGGCGACATCACCAAGGTGGTGTCCAGCGGGTCGGCGGGCAAGACGCCCATCAGAGTGCATCAAAACGGGAACATCCCGTTCACCGACAACTTCGTCACGCAGGTGATCGAGCTCGAAAACGTCTCCGTAGGCGACATCTCCAGTGTCGTGAAGGAACTAATGAGCAAGGATGCCTCGGTCATCAGCTATGCCCCAGCAAACACGCTGATTCTGACTGACGCCGCCACCAACATTCGCAAGATTTATCGGATCATCAACCAGCTCGACATCGCTGCGCCCAAGGCAAAGCTCGCCGTGATTCCGCTCAATCACGCAACTTCATCAGACATCCAGAAGATCATCGAGGACCTCTATGGATCCGGCAGTGGGTCTTCCAGCAGCGGCGGTCGCGCAGAGGATGCGCGTTCGCGACGACGAAGCCGCCTTCGAGACCGAGTCAAAGGTGGGTCTGATGGTGGCTCATCAACGAGCGTTGGGAAGGAAGGCAAGTACATCGAAAAAATCATCGCTGATGAGCGGACGAACTCACTCATCGTCATGGCCAATGACGAGGCAATGAACGCCGTCGTCGCGCTCATCGCCGAACTCGATGTCGATGTCGACCCCGCATCACGAGCGCAGATTCACGTCGTGTATCTTGAGCATGCCAAGGCCGAGGACGTCGCCTCCGTCCTGTCGAATCTTGCCGAGTCTGGAAGCTCTCGCGACCGCACCAGCCGGGCCCGCGGCCGTCGTCCCACGGGTACACCCGGGGTCGGTGGTGCCCGCGGTAACGCAGCAGCTCGAGGAGGGGCCGATGCAGACAAGAGCGGTAGCGCAACGGCGGCTTTCGACGACGGTGTTCGCATTACGAGCGATGAGAACACCAACTCGCTCGTCATCGTTGCTACCCAAGACCAGTTCTCAATCTTGAGGCAGGTGATCAGCCGTCTCGACATTCGAAGAAAGCAGGTCTTTGTGGAGGCGGTCGTCCTCGAGGTCGCATCGGATGATTCTTTCGAGGCGGGCATTGGCGCACACATCGCCAAGAAGGATGGTTCGCTGCCCGTGATGAGCAGTCAAACGAGCACTTCCTCACTCGGTCTCTCGCCGGACATGCTCAGTGGAATGGCCGTTGGCGTCTACGGCGACCCGGTCGATGTATCGGTCGGTATGGGAGACACAGCGACCACCATATCGGTCCCGTCATTTGGCATTGCGCTCCATGCGCTTCAGACCAACAGCGCCGTCGACATCGTGTCCACGCCGAACATCCTGACCATGGACAATGAAGAAGCAAAGATTGTCGTGGGCCGGAATATCCCGTTCCCCGTCTCCACCGGGCGAGACAACAATGGACAGCCCATCGTGAGCTACCAGCGAGAGGATGTTGCCATCACGCTGAAAGTCACTCCTCAAATCAACGAATCTAACTTCGTGACATTGGAGGTCTTTCAGGAGGTTCAAGAGGTCGAAGAGGACAACCAGGGTCTCGATGCATCCTCGGCAGGTTTCATTACCTCCAAGCGCTCGGCGGAGACCACCGTGGTGGTCCGCGACAACCAAACGGTCGTCATCGGTGGTCTGATCGGAAACACCGAGACAGAGGTCGAGACGAAGGTTCCAATTCTTGGGGACCTGCCGCTCCTAGGCCTGCTCTTCAGGGGTCAGCGGAACAGCTCTAGAAAGACGAACATGCTCATCTTCTTGACGCCACACATCGTCGATGCCCCTGAAGACCTCGAGGAGGTCTATCGAATCAAGTGGGCGCAGCGACAGGAGTACATCAAGCGTTTCTACGGCAAGGGAAGAGACAGGGCTGCCAAGGAGATGAAGAAGCTTCTTAGCTACAGCATGAACCAAGTCGACAACCCCAGCGTGTACCGAACGAAGGTTCCGACTGAGCAAGAAGCGCAGGGCTTCACCACCATCGGCGCGGATGTATCGGAGGAGCGAACACCACCCGAAGTTCGTGAGATTGGTAGCTCTCCGGCGGGCACTCAAGAGCCCTCGGCGGATTAATCCATGGGAATCCGTCGCGAATCGCTCGATGAGCTCCTGACCCGCGCAGGTGCCGAACCCGCCAAGTTGGCGGAAGCGCGCACCCAGGCGGAACGTGCCGGAATCAGTCTCCTGGGTGGAATCACCCGGACCAATGCCGTGGATGACGCGATGCTCGCGAAGTCTCTGGGTGACTTGACCGGCATCGAAGTTGTCGGGCCAGTCGCCGTGGACGAGGTCAACATCGATTTGATTAGGGAGGTGCCTCTTGGTCTCGCCAGGGAGCAAGGAATACTTCCCCTCTGGGAGAAAGACGGCGTCATTCACGTCGCGCTGAGTTCGCCTACTTCGCTGTCCAGCATCGATGACTTTCGGGTTCTCTTCGGACGCCCGGTTCGTGCAGGCATCATGGGGCCGGTCGCACTTCGTGAACTCACCAACGCAGCATACGACGCGGCCAGCCGAACAGCGAGCGCAGTCATCGACGAGATCGAAGAGGAGGAGGGCTACGTTGCCGATGACCTCCAGCTTGGTGACGACTTGCTCGACGATCCGAACCAGGCGCCCATCATTCGGTTCGTGAACTCTCTCCTCACGCAAGCCATCAAGGAGCGTGCGAGCGACATCCACATCGAGCCCTTCGAGAAGGAACTGAGCGTTCGGTTTCGTGTGGACGGCGTGCTCTATGAAGTGGTCAAGCCACCGCGGCGCCTCCAAGCCTCAATCGTCAGCC
>CAZKOI010000052.1:0-15158 GCA_964554315.1 uncultured Enterobacterales bacterium
GATCTTGCCCCACCAGCGCATTTGGCTTCCCTCCGATCTCATGCCCTGAGACCGATAACGGTCATCAGATCGTGCCCCTTGATTGCTGACGCCATCAGGTCACGGGAACAAACCCTCGCCCGATCAAGACACCGGCGATCGGGTGGCGAGTGTGAAGTACGTCAAGTCGTTTCAACAGATCCTCGATCGCCGTGACTTCGGCTCTTCCGCAATCCAAGTCGTATCGGACGGTGTGCGGCCCCACTTGCAGCGGATCGGTGATGCTGTGGAATCGGCCCCGGTCTGGCGCGCCAAAGACCCCCTCGAAGCCAGCGGTGTACCAGTCGCCCACGGTCGGATCGGCCGCCTCGACAGGGTCGCCGCTGTCAAAAGCAACGGTGACGCTCAGGAGGTTCCACGGCATCTGGGAGCTGCCGTACACCGGGAAGTCGTGTCCAGGCCAGGCGAAGACAATCGGCGCCTGTGCTATCACCTCGTGTCCCTCGACGGCCACAATCATCGGCTGGTCGCCAACGAGACCCGCCTGGCCTGTTGTGGGGTCCACTAAGTCGACGCGCGTACCGGCATAGGGGCGGGCACCCTCCGCTATGACTGGCACCATATGGCCTTGCTCGTCTTTTCTCATTCTCGCCGCCTCGGCGATCCACCCTTCGGCGGCTTGTTGGTCTGCGTGGTGCGAGAAGAAGGCGTCGTAGCTCCCCCGGTGGGCGTCGGCGAAATTACTCGGATGAAGGTCGGCACTGAGGAAGGCCCGGACGCCGGCGACCAGCTTCTCGGAGGCTTCGATGAAGCGGGGGTCGTCGGCCCCGGTATCGATGACGCGCTGCAGTGTCTCCAGGCCACCGTCCAGATCGCCCCACGCCAGCAGAAGGTGTCCTTTTCCCTGGGCCGCAAGTGGATGGTCTGGATGGTCGCTGAGGATGGCGTTGTAGGCGTGGAGCGCCTCGGTTGGCTGATGAAGCTCCTCATGAGCTGCGCCCTGGGCCAGAAGCAGCAGGGGCAAAATGTCCAGGTCACCGGGTTCGCGCCGCTCGATGGCCAGGGCTCCGGCCTTCTGGCAGAGATCGAGGGCGTGGTCGGGTCGGCCCACCTGCAGTTCGATGATGGCCAGCGTGTGGACCAGGTCGAGTCGCTCGGGGTGTGCCGCAAGTGCCTCCATGAGAGCCGATCGCGCTTCCTCAAGATCTTCGCCACGTACGGCCTCAAGCGCTCTTTTGACGACCTCTGGCTCGCTCACGACCACCTCCTCGATGCAGTGCTGAGAGTATACCGGCCGGCGGCGGTCAGTGGTGGTACTGTCCGCCCCAAAGCAGTGTAGAGGCTCGGTAAAGCTGCTCGCTGAGCACCACACGAGCGACGCTGTGGTTGAGCACGAGGCTGGAGATTCTAATCGTCTTCCACGCTGTTTCACGCACGAGAGGCCCGTGACCATAGGGTCCCCCGATGGCGAAGACGAGCCGCTTGGTGCCGGCCTTAGCGGCGTCATCGATCATCTTGGCAAAGCCATGGCTGTCGAGCGCTACTCCGCGCTCGTCGAGAGCGATCAATCGGTCACCCTCGGCCAGGCGCGCGATGATTCTGTCGGCCTCCTCTGCTCGGACCGCGTTGACATCGCCGTGGAAGGCCGATGGCTTCAGCGTCACCTCGGAGTAGCCCAGGTGTTTGGGCAGTCGGCGGGTGTACTCCTGGTGCGCCGCGTCTGCCCACTGAACCCGGCCCTTGCCGACCCAGATGCTGGCTATCTTCACGGCAGCGCGTAGCTGAGGGCCTCAGGTGGCACATCCTCGATGCCCAGCTCCTGCGGTGTGACCTTTGGAGCATCGATCCACAGTCCGTCCAGGTCGTAGTGGCCTCGCATGTGTTGGTCGAAGATGTGGACGACGACGTCTCCAAGGTCCAGCAGCACCCACTTGTCGGTGCCGCTTCCCTCTACACTGATGCGACCGAGGTCGAAAGAGGCCTTGCACGTGCGGACCATTTCGTCGGCTATCGCGCGAAGCTGCCGCGGGTTGCTGCCGTTGCAGAACACGAGCCAGTCGGCCACAGAGGTGCGGCCTCGGACGTCGACAATGGTGAGCTCAGTGGCCTTCATCTCAATCGCTGTCTCGGCGATTGTGCGCACAAGTCTCTCGGTATCGATGGTGGTATCTCCTTGAGCGATAAGTTGATCGTACAAGCGGATCTCGCTCCGAGCAAGTGTCATTGTGGTGTGGGTCGCTCAGGCATTCGCCTCAGGCCCGCACCGGGAGCCCTGACGGGCACATCGGGTGAGGTGATGGGTTGGTCTTTGCCGATTTCAGTTCGACGAACATGAAGCGTGGTACGGCGAGTGAGTCCGACTTTCTTCTCCACAGCCTCGACGGTCGCCCGCAATCTCACGGCGGTGGCACCGTCGAGGATGACCTCGCCCTCAAGGCGGTGAGGCGAGAGGCGACGGCTGAGGTTGAGCCGACGCTTCTGTTCCGGCAGGTCGGTGAGCTTGAGCTTGAAGCGGCGGGCTGGCCGTCCATCAACGACGGTCTCTCCCACATCTTCGTACGCGATACGGTCCCTGAAGTTCCCCAGCGCTTCGTCCCAAGCGTTCCACTTGGTGTAGACATCCATGCGGGCCATCTCACCATCGAAGTCGGGCTGCCATGGACCCCGCCCATCCCGGGTGCTCGCGCGACCGTCGGCGGCGATGGCCTCGAAGGTCATCGTACCATCGACTAGGCGCTGAAAATGAAAGCTTGTCCATGAATTCCAGGCAACATCGATGGTCTCGGTCGTCTCCGATGGCGCGTCCCCGTCCCGGGTGTCAACGCGGGTGATGTCAGCCACGCTGCGATGCGATCCTAGGCGAGCCACGGAGTCATAGGTGAGCTTCTGGCTGACGACCTCCAGCGTGGGGGGAGGCTCCTCTGGCTCGGTGCTCGAGCACGCCAACAGCGCGCTGGTCAACAGCACCCTCATTCCTCCACCTGGTCGGCCTCGGTGATCATCTGTTGCAGCGCAGCCTTGAGCTCTTGGAGCCCCTCACCGGTTGCAGCCGATATCACCAGAACGGGCTGCCCCGTCCGCTCAGTGAAGTAGTCGTGAGCACGCTGCACGTCCTCATCATAAGCGAGATCAGCCTTCGTCAGCACCACCAGCGTGGGGCGAGCGGCGAGCTGCGGGTCGTAGCGGATCAATTCCTGGTGTAGTGCAGCGTATCGCCTGAAGGTGTCAGGCTGCGCCGAGTCACCGCTCGACACGGCCCCTTCGTCATGCTCGCCGAGGCTGACGAGGTGCGCCAACACGCGTGTCCGGGCCACGTGCCGCAGGAATTGGTGCCCAAGACCCGTGCCCTCGCTGGCCCCCTCGACCAGGCCCGGGATGTCTGCGATGACAAAGGTTTCATCGGCGTTCAGCTGCACCACACCGAGTGACGGAACCAGTGTCGTGAACGGATAGTCTGCGACTTTAGGCCTTGCAGCGCTCACGCAGGAGATCAGGGTCGACTTCCCGGCATTCGGGAAGCCCAAAAGGCCCACATCCGCCATGAGCATGAGCTCAAGTCGGAGGGACTTATCCTCCCCGGGTTGGCCGGGAGTGGCCTTGGTAGGCGCACGGTTGGTGCTCGTCTTGAAGTGGAGGTTTCCCTTTCCGCCGCGGCCGCCCTTTGCTGCCACCCACGTCATGCCATGCTCGGTCAGATCGGCGAGGACCTCGTTGGTGTCGTCATCGAACACGCGAGTTCCTACCGGCACTTCGATGGTGATCGAGTCCCCGGCCTTGCCGTACTGTTGCTTTCCGCGCCCATGCTCGCCGCGCTTGGCCCGCCAGAGGGGCTTGCTCTGCAGATCAAGCAGTGTCGACCGTCGCGTCGTCGCGACCATCACGACGTCGCCGCCGCGGCCGCCGTCGCCGCCGTCAGGTCCACCGAAGGCAACAAATCTTTCGCGCCGAAACGACCGACAGCCGTTTCCGCCAGCACCGCTTGAGACCTGTACGTGTGCTTCGTCAATAAAGCGCATGTCGACCCCCAGGGACAGGGGGCGAGGCTAGCTAAGCCTGCGCCTCTGGGGCGACGACGCTCACCAGACGGCGGTTGTTCCGCTTGTGGTACCGAACCTTGCCATCGACGGTAGCGAAGATGGTCCAGTCACGGCCGACGCCGACGCCAACGCCGGGGTGAAAGCGAGTGCCCAGCTGGCGCACGATGATGTTGCCGGCCTTCACGACCTGCCCGTCGCCGCGCTTGACGCCGCGATACTGAGGGTTCGAGTCGCGACCGTTCCGGGTACTTCCTTGACCTTTCTTGTGTGCCATTTGAGACTCCCTAAGCCTTAATCTTGGTGACCTTGACGCGCGTGTGAGCAGGGCGCTGGCCCATGCGCACTCGACTCCGACGGGTCCGACGGTACTTGAATGTGCTGCGCTTGTTGCCGAGCTCGTTACCGAGAACCTCGACCGTGACCTTAGCCCCCTTCACCGTGGGGGTTCCGACCTTCACCTTGTCGCCGCCGATGAGCAGGACGTCTTCGATGTCGATGCTGGCGCCAGGCTCAGCGGTGACTTGGTCGAGCACGACTTCATCACCCTCTGCCAGGCGGTATTGCTTACCGGAATGTGAGATTACTGCGTACATGATTCCTCCGGTTACCCGGGCTTGAAGCGTTCTTGCAAGGCGGCTTCGCAGGAAGGTCTCCCGCAATCGTCGCCTCTTCGACCCGCCTGTCTACGGTCTTCTCTACCGGCTGTCAAGAATTGAGGGCGATCTGGATCGGCGATGTCACTCGATAGACCCAGGATCCGTGGGTCGACCGGCCGCTGCCTGCTCCGCGGGTGAGTAGGGACAGTGACGACAGCCTGCGCCGCAGCAGTGGCCGCGCTCAGCGAGATAGGCGGCTGTCAGGACGAGCTGTCCTGTCTTGGGGTCAATGTAGCCCGACCGACCGCGTCGTTCCGCGGCGTCATGAGCGCGCTGCACTTGGCTGTCGATGAGCACCGCGAACTCCTAAAAGAAAAGAGCGACCGCGTCCAGAAGACGGAGCCGCTCTCGCTACGCCGAGGGCGTGCTCGCCTACGCGGGGTGGACTTCCTCTCGGAGGTCCTCGGTGACCAAGTCCAGCAGGGTGGTGCTCAGCTCGATGATCTGCTGGTGGGTGAAGCCCTCGCCCTTCAGCTGGCGGTAGAAGCTCTTGGCGACGGACTTGTTCCGGTGCAGGTACAGTTCTTCAGAGTGTTCGTAGGTCATGGGCGGCTCCATAGGGGGGGCGGATTGCCAAAGACGGGAAGCAATTACCGTGCCAAGTGCTGGTTTCGTTGTGCGTCTTTCGATTGATAGGGCGAAACGAGCGTCTGTTGGGACGGAGATTTCGCGGCACACGGCCGAGGGGTGCGAAATTTATTTCGCGTCTAACGGCTGGGCGTAACCATGCGCAGATAGTGTTCGATGTTGGGGATGTTGGGGTCGATTCTGGCGGCCTGCTGGAGGTCTTCAATGGCTTGGGAGGCACGCCGAAGTTTGTGGTGGCAAATGCCCCTTCTACACAACGCCATCGCCTGATCGGGCTGCAATTCGAGGGCGTCATCATAGTGACCGATGGCTCGCCCATATTCTTTGCGAGCGAAGAAGAGATCGCCCATCTCGACATGGGGCGCTGGCGAGTAGGGGGCGATGCCTTGGCAGAGGATGAAGTCACTGAGTGCTCCTGACGCATCACCGAGGTCTCGACGGCATCGGCCTCGAGCCAAACGAGCGGTGACCGAGGAGGCGTCCCAGTCAAGAGCATCCGAGAAATGGGCCAAAGCGCTCGCGAGCTGCCCACGATTGACGCACGCTTGGCCGGCTGCGACGTGCTCGGTTGGGTCGCCCACGGGCTGCGGCGGGGCCGTCATGGCGGCACGCGGCTTGCTGCTGAAGGTCTCCGTGAGTCTCGGCGCAGGGGAAAGCGTTTGAACGTCGTCAAACTCGACGGTGACCTCTTCGATGATGTCTACCTCAAGGCGTTCGCGGTCCGGGTCCTTTAGCCGAGGGGGAACCCGTCGGGGCGCGCTCAACAGGGCGGCTGATTCGGGGGCGGGCTTCGGCATGTTGTGATCGGAGTGAGCCGAAAGCGGTGTCTGCCGCTGAGGTTCGCCTACCTGTGGTCGCTCTGAGGGAGGGCCAAACGCCGCTAGAGGCCCTGCGATCGGCATGACGGGCCGCTCGCGAACGGGCGGCGGAGTGGTCAGCGGTGCCGGTGCTGGAGCGTCTATGGTCGACGGCTCAGGAGGAAGGAGGTCAATGAACGAGAAGGGGTCGTCCTCGATCGGCTCGGGGGGCACTACCGGACGACCAGAGGAAGGCGGCGCTTCCGCTGGCGGCGAGTCTTCGCTGACGCCTAGGCCCAGGCTGTCTTGAATGGGAGGCTCGAGTCTGCTCTGAGCGGGAGGTTCGACGTCGCGCGTCTGCGGCGCGTCAAGGCCAAGATCATTGAGGTCAAAGTCGGCGGCTTCCTCCTCTAACTCTTCGGGATCAAGACCCAGCACGAGGCTTGGTCCCGGAGGTTCGCGTTCCTGCGCGAGCAGGTCATTCTCGGCAAGAGGCCTCTGCTGCTCCGGATCGACCGTCAGCTCGCGGTCGAGCTGGACTTCCGGGGTAACGACGGCCTCTGGCCGGCCGGGAGCGAGGATAGGGGCAATGGACCGGTCGTCTTCGGCGGTGGGCTCTACGCTTCGGACGGAGTCACCGCGCAGCGCAGCCAAGCGCGCGCGGCTCGACACGATTGTGTTGAGGAGGCGCTCTGCCTCATCCTTGGGCTTGGTCACTGCTATCCCTCAGGATCCCCGCCAGCCAAGCCTGACATCTGCTGGGTCAGGCCGCTGATGCTGCTCATCAGCTCGTCACGGAGCTGGCGCATGCGGGTGACATTCTCCTGCAGGGTCTTCGCCTTGGTACGGAGGGAGGTGTTTTCATTCCTCAGGTTTATGGCCTCCTGCTCGGCCTGTTGGACCTCGTCTCGTAGCGCCTCCACAGCGGCGCGAAGATCGGCGGACTCTGCGGTTAGCTCGCCTTGTCTTGCGGTCAGCGTTTCTCGCTCACTGAGCAGGCGCTGATGCGACGCCTCTATCTCGGCGTTTCGGCTCCGAGCGGCCTCAACCTGGGTCTCCAGATTCTGGGCCTGGATAGAAAGATCCGTCTCATTACCCGTGAGGTGCTCAAGCTCCATCTCTGCCTTGATGAGTCGTCGGGTCATCCGCTCGGCGTTCTGGAGGACGGCCTCAAGGGCTTGAATCCTCTCATCGACGATTTGGCCGAGTTCGACCTGGATGCGTTCGAGCTTTGTGCTGACTTGATCCGACATCGGTGGTCCTGAGCGTCAGTGTTCGGGCTGCAGTGGACGGAGCTTCGTTGCGTTCGCCTCGGCAACCGTATCAGTCTGTGGTTTCGAGTGTCAACGTACCAAATTCGCGGCGCGCGCGTGGTGCAGGAGTCCCCGCGTAGTGTATAAGAAATGTCGCGTTGTATGGCGATGCTCTAGGGGTTCACCATGGACAGACAGCCGGTGTTGGTTGCCACGAGAGGCCCACTCGAGGGGGCACAGTTTCCCATCGAGGCCGAGGGGCTCACGCTGGGGCGTGATCCTGATTGTACCGTCGTTCTAGATGATTCCAACGTGTCTCGGTACCACGCTCGACTGGTGTTTCACAATGCGGCCATTTGGGTTCAGGACGTGGGCAGTCGCAACGGCGTTTTCTTGAATGAAAAACGGGTGGTGCGCCACAAGCAGCTCTCGCCCGGAGATGAGTTGGTGATTGGCGAGCACGTATTCACGCTCGACCTTCGAATTCGTGAGGCGGAGCCCTCGCTCACCGGGAGCATGACCTCCATCAATCGGGAGGGGAGCAAGCGGAAACCTTGGATTGCGCTGGCCATAATATTGGTGGTTGGCTTGGCCGCAGTGTGGCTGATGGGAGCCCTTTGAGCGTCAAGCAGATTGAGGTGGTGGTTTCTCGACCCGGTGAGGCCGAGCGGCGAGTGGCGTTTGGACTGGGGGTGACCCACATTGGTCGAGCGGAGGACAACCAGCTCGTCCTCACCGACATCGGGGTCAGCCGTCGGCACGCTCGCCTTCTTATTCAGGCTGGGGGCGTCTTTGTGGAGGACCTCGGTAGTGGGAACGGCACGTACTTCCGAGGCATAAGGGTAGAGCGGCAGGCCGTGCAGACCGGGGATGAGGTTCTCATCGAGCCCTTCACGTTGGCATTCAATGTGCTGCAAGCGGAAGACGTAGAGTCACTGACGCAAGATCTAGAGGATGTGGAGGACGAAGACACGGTGGAGGTCCCGTCGGACGGTGGAAAGCCCGATCCTACGGAGGACCGGACGATTCAGCGTAGGGCGCGCCTCACCACGCTGCAGGGACAGCGTCTCGCGGCAAACTATCCCGTGAGGGCGTCTGGGCTCACCATCGGGCGCTCAGAGGCGCGGGACGTCATCCTCTTTGATCCGGCAGCAAGCCGAAACCATGCCCAGCTGGAGTGGGTCGGAAGAGACATGTGGCTGCGTGACCACGGCAGCGGCAACGGGACCTTCGTCAATGGATCGCGCGTGAGGGAGCAGTGTCTACGCCACGGAGACCGTGTGCGTGTCGGCAGCACAGAGTTTCGTTTCGAATTTGTCGACGGCCCCATTAATGACCCCCCGACCCTCCCGTCGTCTGACGTCTCGAGTCCACGCCCTTTGGCGGGGAATGGGCGGGGCCCAGCGCCGCCTCGGGAAGACACGTGGACGGCCCCGCAGCGGGATCAAGGGCCGCGTCTCGTAGCGACGGCCGCCATCGGTGGTTTCGCTGTTGTTGCCGTCATGATCGTGGGTGGCCTTCTGGCGCTGTATGCCGCGGGCTTTGACTGGCGTTCAGGTCAGTCGAGTTCGAAGGCGGTGGGCTTTGTCGTTCCCCCGGCCGCCGAGGCGGAGCTTGCTCGTCACCTCAAGCGGGGACGACAGCATTACGACGATCGGAACTTTCTCAAGGCAGCATCGCAGTTCTACAACGCACAGAAGCTGGTCGCGGGACATCCAGAGTCGGAGCGGATGGCCGCGCGATCGACCGAAGCACTCCTGCTCGACACGCTCCAGAAGGGGCTAGAGATGCGGGCGAAGGACCCGGAAGAGCGGGCCAAACTCAGGACCAGCGCCATGCGCGCCGCGAACCGTGCCCTCGTCGGGAGGGGTGACCGGGACGCTGCGGCTGAGGAGCTACGCGACGTGCTAACCATGGACCCGGAGGATGCCGATGTCCGAGGGTTGCTGGAGAAGCTGACCTTTTGAGATCTGAAGGCTTGCTGCTGGTGGGGGCGCTGCTGATGACCTCCGGCTGCGCAGCACGCCGCAGTGGTGTAAGCGGAGTGCCGATTGACGCGGCCGCGCCTTGGTCGGTTGAGCAGGCTCGTCATGTTCTTGAGCAGGGCGTGAGCAGTGAAGACGCGGGCTTGCGCGCCGCAGCCTGGGTGGCATGGCTCAGCTCTGAAGATCCGGCGGTGGAACCGTTGATGGGGCGGGCCGTCATGGACCCGAGTCCCGTTGTTCAACAGGAGCTGGCCCGGCGCGTCCCTCAGGTGGTCGGATCGTGGCTTGCAGAGCGATCTGGCGTCGATCCGCTGGCTCTGGCGTGGCTGGCGCGCAGCGGGGTAGGCGTGCCGATGCCAACGGAGGAGCCGTGGTCGCTCCTCATCCCCTTGCTGAATGGACAGGAATCGATGAGCGAGCCCATCGGTCGGTACGTGGAGGATGAGATGGACCTCCCCGACTCGAGCCTGCTCGCATTCCTCGGATCGTCGGGCCTCGTGAGCCTCGGGGAGCCGCTCATGCGGGCAGCGGATCGGGCGGATTCCGACGTGGCTACGGAGATGCGCCTCGCCGCGCTGGCGTTGGGGAGCACGACCGCATGCCGTCACCTGATCAATGAGGCGTCTTCCACCGAGGTGCTGGCTTGGGCGCTCGAGGTCGCGGTGTCTCAACCGACACCCGAGGCGGTCGCCGCCATCAGGGGATTGGAGGGCGGAAGACACGACCAGATGGCCAAGATAGCGCTCGCTGCACTCGGTGAAGGGGACATCGGCTCAGCCCTGTCGGCTCTCAAGAGTGAAGATCGAGACACGCGAGCCTGGGCGGCGTGGGCGCTCGAGAGGGCGCCAGCTAGACCTCACATGCCCCGGGAGGAGATCGCAGTATTACAAAGCACCGCACGGGATGAATCGCCCTTGGCGCGGGAGCGATCGGTCCGCGCCATCGCGGTGCTCGGAGGGGTCGAATGGATCCCGTTGGAGCCTCCACATCCCGGCCCGGGTATCGACCGCGTCGACGTATTTTTGGCCGGTATGTGGCTCGCGAAGTTGACGTCCGAGGCGCCCGCTGGTGAGGCCCGCTAGCGGACGGGTGTCCCATGCCTTTTTCTGCCGCAGGCCGTGTGCTGCTTTGACATTATGAGTCGCCTGCCGGTAGCCTAAGGACGATGTTCGGGGCCACCCGACTTCGGGGGGAGGTCGTCATGCAGGGGCGGTTTGAGTTTAGCGGGCGGCTCTGTCGTTCAGACAAGCGGCCGGCCAATCCAGGGCTGTATCAACTTCAGTTTCAGCTGCATGGCCAACCCAAGGATGGGCAGCGGGACAAGGTCTATTGGGAGGAGGTACTCGAGAAGGTCGAAGTTGCGCCCGGCGGGTTCTACAGCGTGGTCTTGGGACAGCAGGAGCCCGTCGACCCGGCCACCTTTTCCAGAGGTGTGCGGTGGCTAAGCGTTCGCGTAGTGCGTGCGGGCTCGCTGGACGAGGAGACAGGCCCCCGTTCACCGATCATGGGACACTGGTTTAGGATCTACGCCTCGCTCGACCGAATAGACGCGCGGCTGGAAGATTTTGAGGTGGCTGCCTCGTCGATTCGTGAGGGCCAAGCTCGGCTCGACGAACTCGAGGGCAGCATGGACGACATGGCGTCGGCCTTGGCCTCAATCCATGCACGTCTGGTTCCGATCGAGACCGGCACAGAGATCAACGCGGTCGTGCGCCGCGTGGAGACACTCTCCGAGCGCATGGGTGCGCTGGACAAGGAAGACGGACGGGTCGATAGGCTCGAGATGGAGCTCGAAGACCTCGTGGGTCCCGATGGGGATGTGGTGGACCTCAACGAGCGCATGGACCGCATCGAGGGACAGGCGCCGGACTTGATCGCCCGACTGCGCTCGCGACAGCGGGAGGACTCGGACCTCTCGGGTCTCGCAGCGCTCCGCGAACAGTTGACGGCGCTCCAGGCCCGGATCGAGGCCGCTGAGACGCAAGGGGCTTCGGCACCGGCCGCTCGAAGCGGCTCATCCGAAGTGAGCGGAGCTGTGAAGCGCACGGGTGACGTGATGACCGGCGGTCTCACCATCAATCGGGGCGGTCTAGACGTGGTGAGCGGTGGAGTGACCTGCCGAGGCGCCCAGGTCACGACCCTTGAAGCGTCGAACGTCATCAAGGCACCCAAAGTGTTGGCGGATGCTTTTGAGTTGAGGGGGGACTTCACCGTCGACTCGGCGGCTCGTGTCATGCAGGTTCGTCACATTGAGGGTCGCCAGGCATCCGCTCGACGAGACGGGGCCCTGCTGCTCAATGGGAGAGGAGGAGGGGAGGTCATTCTCGGGACGGAGGAGGCCTCTCGCGGTGCGGATGTCCATGGCTCGATGAGGGCCAGCAGCTTGGTGGCGCACGCGGTCGGAGGGGTTGCCCAGTGCTTTCATGCGACGGGGAACATCTCTGCAGGCGACGTGGTTCGTGTCAACGACTCGGGGGAGCGGGTGGCGCGGGTTCGAAAGCAAGCCGACCCAAGGGTCATGGGTGTCATCACGGATGACCCAGGACTGCTGCTCGGAGGCACGGCTCGTACGGGCGTGGTCATGGTCGCGGTCACCGGCGTGGTGGCCTGCAAGGTGGACGCGTCACAGCGACCCATTCGCGCCGGGGACCTCCTCGTAGCGAGCAACGAAGCGGGGCATGCCATGGGGGCCGATGATCCGCAGCCAGGAACGATCATTGGAAAGGCTCTGGCTCCTCTCGAGGCAGGCAAGGGCACCATACCCGTGCTCTTGGGCGGTGGGTGATGGCAGATGACATGCCTCAGTGGGCCGCCGAACTGAGGAGTCGATACCTGGCGGGTGAAGCCAGCATGTTCATGGTTCACGGCAACACCCGTGACCTCTGTCGTTGGTCTCGAGAGGATGGCCAACCGGCTTACATTGGGCTGATACCCTTTCTTGAGTCCATGTTCTCTCGGTCCAAGGACATCGTCCTGACCTTCGACGTGTCTCAAGGCATCCGGTTTCCAGATGCGGCCACAAAGAAGCGCTTTCTCTTGGCTGTCAATGCGCGTCGGGCGCTGGAGGGGGAGCCTCCTCTCGAGGATCTTCCCCGCAGTCCGAGCGTGGTTCTCCCAATGATTGAGCGCTTGGTCACGGATGCGAGCCAGAAGGTCGCGGTCATCATGGACTTCTTCGAGACGGTTGTGCCGATGAGTGACCTGGCCTACATGGGCGAGGCCGACAAGGCCAACTTGGTCGCCATGCAGCGCTGGGCGTCTGATCCCGCGCTGCTGGGAAGCGACAACCTCGTGGTCCTCGTGACCGAGCACCTCTCTGATGTGCACCGGCGCGTCGTGGGGAGTGCGCAGCTCTCCACGCTTCGAGTCACGCTGCCCGACCAACAAGAGCGCGAAGCGTTCATCTCGGTGCAGGACCACGCGGGGGTTGAAGCGGAGATGTCAGACGCTGTACTGGCCAAGATCACCGCTGGTCTGACGCTCACTCAGGTCGCCACACTCTTTCGACGCGCTCGCCAGTCGGGTGAGCCCATTGCGTTTTCCACAGTGTCCGCGAGGAAGAAGGAGATCATCGAGCGAGAGTGCCACGGGTTGGTCGAATTCGTTGCTCCTACGCATGACTTCAGCCACGTGGGGGGCATGGACGGTCTCAAGGTGGATCTCATGCGCGTCGCTGCCGCGATCAAGGCAGGGCGCACGACCCGGGTCCCGATGGGCATCATGTTTGTCGGTCCCATGGGAACGGGCAAGACCTATGTCGCCGAAGCCTTTGCCGCAGAGAGTGGCCTAACGTGCCTCAAGTTCAAAAATTTCAGGGAGCGCTGGGTGGGCTCAACCGAGGGCAATCTTGAGAAAATCTTGGATGTGGTTGAAGGGCTCGGGAATGTCTTGCTCATCATCGACGAGGCGGATCGCTCCATGGGCAACAGCGCGGACGGCGATGGCGGAACCACCAGCCGAGTCATCGCTCGCTTGAAGGAGTTCATGAGCGACACCTCCCATCGTGGTCGCGTGGTGATGATGATGATGACCAATCGTCCAGACAAGCTCGATGCCGATCTGAAGCGCCCGGGCCGGTTCGATCTGAAGGTTCCTTTCTTCTTTCCGGATGACCCCGTCGCTCGCCTAGCGATCCTGGCCGCTTCAGCACGAAAGAACCACATCAAACTGGAGGAGGGGGTAGGCCTCGAGGTGCTCGCTGATGGAACTCAGGGCTACTCGAGCGCGGAGCTTGAGTTGGTGATGCTCGCGGCCGCTGCACGGGCCTCAGACGACGGCCGTGAGGGCGTGTCGGGTGCCGATCTCGAGGCGGCGCTGGTCGACGTCATTCCCAGTCGAGACACACGCATGTTGGCCTACATGGAAATGCTCGCAGTGTTTGAGTCATCCTCTCGACGAATGCTGCCCCTGCGGTACGCCGCGATGGAAACCCACGAGGTGCAGTCGGCGCTGGACACCTTACGAGTCCAGCTGGGTCGTCGGGTGCACTGACACCTGTCGAATCGCTGACGCCTGGTCGATTCCGCTGGCGTGGCGACCATGGGGCGATGTCGATGCTATCAGAGGCCCTCTCTTTCCTTTGTCCAACGGCGTGCTGTGTGTGCGGAGCGCTGGTCGCCCATGGCCCGTTTGGTCACCTATGCGGGCGATGCCATCGCGCGCTTCCGCGAACGACCCATCCCGTTCGCGCCCCTCGGGGCGTCGTGAGCTGCTGGAGCCTTGGGGCCTATGAGGGTCCGCTCGGGGCCTTGGTTCGACTCGCCAAGTACGGCCCGAGCATCGCCGCCATCGATCTCTTGGGTGCCCAGCTGGCCGGCTGCATGGCTGTGATGCCATCCGTGGATGGCGTTGTCGGCGTCCCGACGCTTCGTGGACGGCGCTGGCGACGTGGCTTCTGCCAGGGCGAGCGCCTCGCCCGTGCCGTGGGAATGACCCAGGGTATTCCACTGCTTGAGGGCATGGTGCGATGTCATGGTCGGCCACAGGTGGGCCGCTCTGCATCGGAGAGAGAGAGGCTCGCCGATGACGTCTTTCACCTGCCTCAGCTGGATCCGGGTCGGCGCATTCTGTTGGTCGATGACGTCCACACCACCGGGGCGACCCTCAGCGCTGCAGCGCGAGCCTTGCGGCGTCAGGGTGCGTCCCAGGTATGGGCCGTGACCGTCTGCTTCCAGGACGTCAAGAGCGCTTGACGTCTGTCTCAAGATCTTGAGACAGGTGACGTAATGGAAACATGGGATCGACGTCGGTGTTCAGGACTTGTATTGGCATGAATCGTGCAGAGTTTCGGCTGTGCCTGGCTCAGGCAGGAGGAAAACGATGACTACCTACACGACCCTTGGAGAGTTCATAGAGGCGTTCTTCAGCGAGCTCGTTGCCGAGCTCGGCGATGAAGATCTGGCGGAGGTGATGGCGGCGACCCTCATCAACGAGATGATTCTCGCGGGGCTCCACCCCGACCACGAAATCGCTGCTGCTTAAAGCCGGAGCCGTGCCACATTTGTAGGCCTTGGACGGGGTCAGCGCCCGGCGTATGCGTTACGCTAGAGTCCCCGCAGCACGCAGCCCTCTGTGCTCTGACTCTCCCCGTTCCCTGAAGCCCATGAACTCCGGACCTGCCACCGCACCGGCGACGCCACCCGAATCTGTATTTGCTGCCGTCACTGTCCGGGTAGCATGGACGCTGATGATGGCGAATTAACACGGACACGTAAAGTGAGACGAAAAATCATTGGCGAAAAATTTGCTGATTTAGTAACGGCACTCTACGATGGATCCACATCAATCTATACAGAAACTGAAGTCACATACGAGGATGGCCGCAAGGGCAAGATTTCTGCGAATTTAGAAATAAAAGATGCTC
>CAZKOI010000053.1:0-15022 GCA_964554315.1 uncultured Enterobacterales bacterium
GTCGACCGCGGTCCAAGTGACGAGGTCAATACCTTGGGTTTTTGGGGGCCGGAGTGGCCGCTCGAGAAACCCACCGACGGTCTCCGTGTGGTGGCGCTGGGCGGCTCCACAACCGCTGGACCCGCCGCATGGCCATACCAGCTGGGCGGTATGCTCGATCAGGCCCTGGAGGATCGGACAGTGGACGTCATCAACCTCGGGCTCGGGGGTTGGACCAGTGCTGAAGCCGTGGCGGCGTTCTCAATGATTGGGGTCTCCTACGCGCCGGATGTGGTCGTCGTGCACTGCGTCAACAATGACCTTGAGCCCATGCGGGCGATGGAGCCTGTGGTGGACTACAGCCACTACCGGAGGGCGATGAACGTGGTTCAGACGGACAGCGGGTCGGCCCGGTTTCGTCAGGATCCGAGCGATGTGGTGGACGCGCTGCTCGCTCAGGCTTCGAGCCTCTATGTCTACGGTCGATTGTTCCAGTCGGGCGCGATCGCACCTCGGGCGAGCCTTCACGCGCTGACGACCTGGACCCGTCCGACGCGTGCAGAGCCCTCCGCGATGGGGGTTCATATCTACGAGCGAAACCTCCGCTCGATCGCGGCGCTGGCCGAGGCCAATGGAGCGACCATGGTGGTGGCGACCATGCCGATCCTGTCCAGTCCGCGCCCGGGCATCCCGACCATCCCGGACGGACACATCCGGTCTCTTGAGGCGCAGAATCAGCGCCTACGAGATCTCGCGGCGGCCGAAGGATGGGGCTTGGCCGACCTCGCGCTCCTCGCGGAAGAACTCACTCCCTACTTCGAGGACGCCATCCATGTGAGCATCGGAGGGGAGAAGATAAAGGCGCGAGGCGTCTGGGCTGCGCTCGTTGATGCTGGCGTGGTTCAGGGTACCTCCGCCCCGTCCCTCATGCCAGGCGAAGCGTCTCGCTGACGGCGGCTTGGATGCCCGCCGCGATTTCATGCAGCGGGGCCTCCAGCATGTAGGCGGGAGCCGTGACCACCTTGTTGTCGGAATCGACCAAGCACTCGGTCACCGAACGCTCGCTGTGTCGCCCGCCCATCGCCGCCAGTGCAGCCGCTGTTCCAGCGTCACTGCCGATGGTGACGTTGACCGCGCCGAGGGCGCGGACCACCACCGCGGGGGAGATGCAGACAGCCCCAATGGGCTTCCCTGCCTCGTGAAAGCCCTTCAGCAGCCGAAGGACATCGGCATCAATGCTGCAGTCGCTTCCCTCCGTCGCGAAGGTGCAGAGGTTCTTCGCTGCACCAAAGCCCCCGGGCAAGAACACCGCATCAAAGTCACGTGCGTTTACGTCGCTGAGCGCGCTGATGGCCCCTCGAGAAATCCGAGCCGACTCGATCATGACGTTTCGCGGCTCCGCCATTTCCTCGCCGTTGGCGTGATTGATCACGTGCAGCTGGTCTTTGTTCGGTGCTGCGCAAGTGACCTGAGCGCCCAAGGTCGAGAGCGCGACCAGGGCAATGACCGCTTCATGGATCTCGGTGCCATCGTAGACACCGCAGCCAGAGAGGATGACGAGGACGTTCTTGGACATCGGCTTGCTCCTTCGGAATCACCGCCGGGGATTCTCGGGGGGGCTTATTGGTCGGACCCGCCTCCGGCAATCGGGTGTTAAGCGGGTGGGTGGGAGAGTAATCATGCAGGCCGATTTTGCAGTCATACTCGCGGCGGGGCGCGGCACCCGGATGAAGTCCGAGCTGGCCAAGGTGCTGCATCCGATTCTAGGCAGGCCAATGGTCGCTCATGTCGCGGCCGCTGCGAGCGCGGCGGGGCTCGCCCCGGTTGTTGTGGTCAATCACCAGGAGGAGGCCGTTCGGGCGGCGCTTCAAGGTTCGGCCATACGGTTTGCGCGGCAGGAACAGACGCGGGGGACCGGCGATGCGGTGGCGAGCGCGTTGAGTGCGCTACCCGATTCGGGCACGGTGGTGGTCATGGCAGGCGATGCCCCGCTGCTTCGCGCGGAGACCATTTCACGGCTCCATGAGGCTCATGGTGATGCAGCGGTGACCGTGCTCACCGCAGTGGTCGAGGATGGGGCCCACTACGGGCGGCTCGAGCGCGACGGCGAGTGTCAGCCGCTCCGCATCGTCGAGGCCAGAGAGGCCACGCCCGACCAGCTGGCAATCCGTGAAATCAACACGGGCCTTTACTGCTTTGACATTGGCTGGTTGAGGACCGTCCTGCCCACGCTGAAGCCTCACGCCCACAAGGATGAAATCTACCTCACCGACGTCGTGGAGATCGCCGCGCAGCAGCGCCGTTGCCACGTTCTCATTCACGATGACCTTGCCGAAGTCCAAGGTGTGAACGATCGCTTCGAGCTGGGCCAAGCCCGCGAGGTGATGCAGGCCCGCATCGTCGAGCATCATGCCAGGAATGGGGTTGACTTTGAGCGACCCTCGTGGGTGGTGGTCGAGCCAGACGTCACCATTGCACCCGATGTGCGGATTGGTCCCGGCGTGATCCTGCGGGGGCAGACTCGCATTGCCGCAGGCGCCCAGGTGGGTGCACATTGCGAGATCATCAACGCGGTCATTGGTGAGGATGCGTGCATCCATAGCTTCTCCCAGCTCGACTCGGCGACGATAGAGCGAGGCGGGAGTGTTGGACCCTATGCTCGGCTGCGCCCCGGCTCATGGATTTGCGAGGGCGCTCGGGTCGGGAATTTTGTCGAGATAAAGGCGAGTCGGCTCGGTCCCGGCGCTAAAGCCAATCACTTGACCTACCTCGGCGACACAACGGTCGGTTCGGGCGCCAACATCGGCGCGGGAACCATCACCTGCAACTACGACGGCTTCAACAAGAGCAAGACCGATATCGGAGATGGCGCGTTCATCGGCTCGAACACGGCCCTCGTTGCTCCCATCACGGTGGGGGAGGGCGCCATCGTCGGCGCCGGGTCGGTGATTACGAAGGCGGTGCCGAGCGATGCTGTAGCGATTGCTCGAGGCGTCCAGAACAACATCGAGGGTGCAGCGGACCGCTTCCGCGCGCGAAAGGCGACCAAGTAATGTTGGACCGTTCCGCACTCGACGGACTGAACGAAGAGCAACGTGCCGCAGCCGCGCAGATTGATGGGCCGCTCCTCATTCTGGCGGGCGCAGGCTCGGGCAAGACGCGGGTGTTGACCCGAAGAATAGCCCACATGATCGCCAGCGGTGTCGCACCATGGAACATCCTCGCCGTCACGTTCACGAACAAGGCGGCCGCAGAAATGCGCGAGCGGGTGAGAGAGATGGTCGGTGGGGATGCCGACCGAGTCTTGGTGAGCACCTTCCACTCCGCGTGTGTCCGCTTCTTGCGCCAAGACATCGAGTGTCTGGGCTACGGCCGTAACTTCACCATCTATGACTCTGACGACCAGTCGAGGCTGCTGAAGGTGCTGGCGAAGGAGGCCAACGTCGACATCAAGGCCTTCCCGCTAGCGAAGCTCAGGTCCACCATCGATCAGGCGAAGACCAAGATGCAGGACGCGACCGAATTCGCCGCCGGTCGCCGAGCGATGATCGGTGACCCGATGGCCCGAGTCTATCGCGCCTATGAGGAGCACCTACGGATTGCGAACGCCGTCGACTTCAATGACTTGCTTAACCTCACGGTGAGGATGTTTGAGGAACACCCGGAGGTCTTGGCGCGCTACCAGGAGCGCTTCAAGTACATCATGGTCGACGAGTACCAAGACACCAACCTCGCCCAGTACAAGCTGGTCAAGCTCATGGCCGGGGCTCATCGTAACTTGGCCGTGGTGGGGGATGATGACCAGAGCATCTACGCCTTTCGTGGGGCAGATATCCGGAACATCCTCGACTTCGAGCGTGACTTCCCGGACGCGACCACGGTTCGCTTGGAGCGCAACTATCGCTCGACGTCACCGATTCTAAAGGCCGCTCATGCCGTGGTCAGTAACAACCGCGGTCGCATGGCCAAGGAACTCTGGACCGACCGAGAGTCGGGCGAGAAAGTGCATCTGATGATCGCCCGGGACGACAACGAAGAGGCCAGTCGCGTGCTGCGCCAGATTCAGCGGCTTCGGAACGACGGGCATCGATACGGCGACTTTGCCATCATCTACCGCACGAATGCATCGTCACGGCCCTTCGAGCAGGCCTTTGTGCGCGCCCGGATTCCCCATGTCCTCGTGGGGGCGAAGAAGTTCTATGAGCGGCGAGAGATTCGAGATCTCGTGGCCTACCTTCGCCTGATTCTCAACCCCACGGACAACATGGCCTTCAACCGGGTCATCAACGTCCCCGCGAGGGGTATCGGTGCGGCGGCACTCGCGGGGATAAAGGCGGTCGCGGACAACAGCGGCGTCCCCATGCTGGAGGCGGCCCAGACCTGGAGCCAAGGAACGGGTCGAGGACGGAAGGGAGCGAAGGCCTTCTGCGCGCTCATCGAGAAGGCACGTGTCTCGGCGCTGAGTGTGGCTCCCGGCGAGCTGGTCTCCTTCATTGCGGAGCAGAGCGGCTATGCAGAGGGTCTGCGCGCGGAGCAGACGCCAGAGGCACAGGGCCGGCTGGAGAACCTTGCGGAGCTTGCTCGGGCCGTTGAGGACGAGGGTGCGGGTGACCCCGAGCTGCATCCGATGGATCGCCTGCAGGCCTTCATCGACAGGGCCAGCCTCTCCGGCCAGTCGGACGAGCTCCCTGAAGAGGACCGCACGGAGGGCGCGGTGACCTTACTCACAGCCCATCTCGCGAAGGGGCTCGAGTTTCCGGTTGTGTTTTGTGTGGGCATGGTTGAGGGAGGCTTTCCTCACCACCGAGCCCGCGAGCGTGAAGAGGACCTCGAGGAGGAGCGCCGCTTGGTCTATGTGGCCTTTACACGAGCGATGGCTCGTCTGTATGTCACCCGGGCGGAGCGCAGGATGGTGATGGGCATGGGGTATCAGCACGCCGAGCCCTCGCGCTTTCTTGATGAGATTCCTTCGCACCTACTCGGGGGGGATAAACCTGCCGCGCGCCCCGCTTGGGCGACGCCAAGCAGCGGCTTTAGCTCGAATCGCTTCCCGACTGCCGCTCGGACGATGCGCCGACCTGCTGCGGCTGAACGCCCCGCTGACCTGCGCACCTTTACGCCAGAGAGTGTCGAGGAGTTTCAGCCGGGCACTCGCGTCATGCACCCCACTTTTGGGCTGGGCGAGATCCAGAGAGTGGAGGGACGGAGCCAAAGTTTGAAGCTCCACATCCGATTTGACCGGTACGGTGCAAAGTCGGTTTATGCGCAGTTTGCAAAGCTCGAGGTGGTGCTTTGAGTGCTGGTCCTGTGCCGACCGATTGCAGGCATGGGAGAACCGGTGGTAGCTTGACGTCTTCAAGATCCAAGGTGTGCTGAGGGACATGGTTGTCACCTGTGAACATTGCGGCGCAAAGTACCGGCTCGACCCGGGACGGATAGACGGCCGAGGAGCGCGCATCACATGCCCGCGCTGCCGCCACGTGTTCGTCGTCTATCAACAAGGCGAGAATTCCGAGCCTCAGACGGAGGCGGTCGCTGAGGAGCGCCCCGCCGATGTCCACGCTCTCGACTTCAAGGCGGTCGGAATCACCACCTGGAAGGTCAAGACGGGTATCGGGCTCGTCTACGATTTCTCCGACTATAAGACCCTTCGCAAGTACCTCAAAGAGGGCCGAGTCAGCACCGCGGATACGCTCAGCCCGGACGGGTCAAGCTGGACCGCCATCGGCGACATCTCAGACCTTGAGGCCCACTTCATCGACGTCTACGTGGCGGCCCGCGCCGGTCAGAAGGCAACGGCCAAGGCAGAGGTGCAGCGTGAGGACGAGGCCATCGCTGCGGTCGATGCAGGTGAGGTCGCGGATGACCTCTTGAATCAACTCACGGCGGACGCACCGAAGGACGAGGCGTCGCCGATCGCCCCGCCAGAGGCGGAATCAGCTTCTGCGGATGACATCGCCAACCAGCTGCTGGCGGCGGTAGAGGCGGCGGGGGCGGAGGCCAGCGAAGCGGAGTCGGGATTCGATCTCGACATGGACGCCTTGCTCGAGGAAGCGACGGCATCCGTTGACAAAGACCAGGCACCCGCGGGAGCCCGGCGAGGCGCGGAGCAAAAGGCCGTTCAGTCTGTGGCGAAGACCGGGAAGGACGATCACAACCCCCATCAGTTTGTGGACCCGTTCGAGTCGCTGAAGGCATCGCGCCAGCAGCGCACCACCACACGCGCTCGCAAACAGAGCAAGAAGGCACAGGCGGCGGCTGCAGAGACGAGCGCCAAGCAGCGGAAACAGCTGATATTGGTCGGGCTTCTCGCTTGTGCGGTGGGTGTCTACTTCTACATCGATCGGTCACCGCCACCGGGGCCGTCTCCCGCCGAGGTGGCGGCTGAGCGGGCGAAGATCGCCAAGGCCGCCAAGGAAGAGGAACTCAAGAAGGCCGCGGAGGATGCCCGCGCCCGAATGAAGGAAAACCTCAACAAGGCCCTTCAGGATGTCAAAGTCGAGGAAATCGACGCCTTTGCTGCGGAGGAGGACCAACTCATCGTTCGGGTGCCCGAGGAGTTCCGTAATGGGGGTAAGGGGCTCGGTGTCCCCATTCCGCCCCAACCCTTGAGTGGACTTCCTTCGGACCCGATGGCCAGCGGAGGAACAGACGTCTCTCAGCGAGGCCTCTCCGCGAAGGACCACTTCGACATGGGTCGAGGAGCGATTCGGAGCCAGCAGTGGTCGGATGCGGTGAAGGCCTTCAAGTCGGCGCTTGACCTTGAGCCTTCGAATGCATCCTATCGAGCACAGTACGGCTTCGCGCTCTACAAGTCTGGCGACCTCGGCGAAGCCGAGGCGCAACTGCGGCAAGCTCAGTCTGCAGGGGCCGTGGCGGCTCGCAAGTACCTCGGCCACCTTGCGCGAGACCAGGGCGACATCTCGGGGGCCAGCAACCACTATCAGGCGTACCTCCGAAGTGGGCCCGCAGATGCCAAAGCCATCGAGATCATCCTCAAGCAACTGGCCGAGTAGACCACGACTTATTCCCCTCAGCCCCGAGTAGAACGCTGTGCAGATCAGCTGCCCAAAGTGCCAAGCCGAGTACGAGATCGATCCCCCTGCTGCGCCTTTTGCGAGGGATCAGGACCTCGTCTTTCGATGCTCAGCATGCTCGACGCCGATCGCCCTCAACCGTCCGGAGCCGACATCGTCCAAGGCGACTGAAGCGTCAGCACCCGTAGAGACCGAGACCAAGGAGGCTCCACACATCTTGCTGCGGCAGGGTGAGAACACCTACCAGGTGGACGACGCAGCTCAGCTCCAGCGCTGGATCGCCGAGCGACGGGTGGGACCCGATGATGAGATAGAGACCGCCCCTGGTGAGTGGGCGCGCGTGGGTGACGTCGAGAGCTACTCGCTCTTCTTCAAGCTGGTGGCCGATGCGGAGCGTGCGGCGTTGGTGGAGGCGAGCGCAAGCCGGCCCCAGCCCGAGCCCGCGGCGGCGAGCGACGACCGAGACACGATGAGCCACCATGAGCGCCCCGGCCAGGCCGAGGTCGTCGCCACGCCGAGTCCGGATCCGGTCGGTCTCGCGCCCAAGCCTGCTGACCCATCCGAGGACGATGTGAGTGCCGCCAGGCGTGAGCCTGAGCGTACTTCACTGCGGGTCGAGGTGGTGGACGTGCCGGAGAGCCAGGCCGTCGAAGATGAGGTGATCGTCGCACAAGATCGGGCAAGCGCCGAGCCCGAGGGAGGCTTTGGCGAGGTGGTGCCGGATGAGGCATACTCGGCCTCCCCATTGGTAAGCTCGCCCGAGCCCGCTACGGCGACCGACGTCGAGGATTTCTACGGGGACGACTCGCCCGATGCGTTCTCTTCCGGGTACTTTGACGACGACGACGACGACTACCTCGAGTGGTCGAAGCAGCGCCGGAAGAACATGATTCGCTGGTGGCTCATGTTCTTCGGTGCGCTCGGTGGGGCCGCCTATCTTGCGCTGACCTATCTCAACAACCTCGACGCCCAGGCCCCGCCACCCGCGGCCACCCAGGCCGTGGAGCCCGAGTCAGGGCCAGCGAATCCTCCGCCCGAGGCTCCGCCGGCCGAAGGCGTTGAAGCGGAGGCTGAAGCGCAGGCACCTGAGACCGAGGGTGAGCCACCCGAGGCCACAGCGGAGGCCACTCCTGAGGCAGAGCCATCGTCCCCCGAGCCGCCTGCGGAGCCACCGGCTCCTGCCTCGCCACCTCCACCCCCAGCGCCGAAGAAGCCCAGCATCGCGGGCGAGATCGACCGGGGCTGGGAGCAGGTCGACCGAGAAAACTGGTCGCAGGCGCGCAAGCACTTCGATACCGTTCTCGGTATTCAGCCCAGCAACCCCGATGGACGCTATGGCTTGGCCTATGTGAACGAGAACCAAGGGCGCATTGGTGAGGCTGTCGCGCAGTACTGTTCTCTCAAGGCGACAGCCGGTGGAGAGATCCGTGGCGAGGTCGAGGGGCGCCTGCGCGCGCTCCAGAAGGACTGCCCATGAGCAAGCCTCACATCCGCATCGTCACGGCCCGAATCGAGCGCGAGGGGTGTTTCCTCATCACCCAGAGAAACGCCCATGCGGTCCTTCCCCTGCTGTGGGAATTTCCGGGAGGCCGGGTGGAGGACGGGGAGTCCGATCAGGAGGCGCTCAAGCGGGAGCTTCAGCAAAAGGTGGGCATCAGCGCATCGGTGGGGGCGCTCTCGATGGAGGTTTCGCACGAGTATGATCGCTATCACCTCGACCTGCTCGTCTACTATGCGGAGACCCGTGATGCGCCCGTCGCCGCCTACGTAAACGATGTGCGATGGGTTCATCCCGACGATTTTGGTGGCTACACCTTTCCGGGGGCAGACCAGCAGACCGTGGATGCGTTGCTGAGCGAGTAGACCAAACTGCCCATGACGAGATAGGCTGTCGGCCTAGGAGTTGTCCGATGATTACGATCCTCACCCTTTTGGCCTCGCAACCCGCCCTCGCTCAGGACTGCGAGATTGATGGCTTTGCCCGCGTAATCGGCAGACCCACCGCCGAGGAGCAGGTCCAGTCCATTGATCTGAGCCCCATCGAGAGTGTTGGCGAGCGTGTGCCCATCGGGTTCAAGCGCTACTTTGCGGCGCTCGATGCGGACGGCGGCTTGATTTCAGAAGAGTGCGACTGCATTTGGGACGTGGCGGCGCAAAATGCGGACACCAGCTCGGTGTCCGCCTTGGGTGATGTCGGCGGGGTTGGCACAAGCGCGGAGGGTCGCGTCATCGAGTTCACCCCACCCAATGACCTTCTCGAGTGCCTCGATGAAGAGGTCATCTTGGTCGTGAACTGCGACGGCGATCCAAGCGAGGAAAACTGGGACAACCTCCGACTCACCGTCACGCCGAGTGATTCCGAGGGGAATGCCGCGGACACCAGCTGGGAGCGCTGCTCCGTCTCGGGCGGCGGCTGCCAAGCACCACAGAAGGTGGGGGATCCCTCCCAGTCGGCCGTGTGGTTGCTGTTCCCGTTGATTGGGCTGGGCGGCTGGGCCCGTCGTCGCGACTAGCGCGCACCCACCGCTAGAACGTCCAGACCGCCTGGACACCCCGGGTACCCGTACCGTTGTCTGCGAGCGGTGCGATGGTCGCGAACTGCACGCGCTTGCGCTCCAAGGAGACGCGGAACGGAATGCCGTCCTTGTAGGTGTACTTGGAGGAGCGATGCTTGCTGACCCACTTACCGACGAAGTAACCCAGCGGCGCCCCCCAGATGATGTCTGAGATGTAGTGCTGGTCGTTGTAGACGAGCGACACCGCCACGTACCCGTTGACGGTCCATCCCAGGGCATATCCCCACCAGGTATCGACATGATCCATGAGCACGGTGGACATGGACCAAACACTCGCCGTGTGCCCCGATGGTGTGCCGGCGGGATAAAGATGAATGCCTTCCGTCGGACCATGGATGATGCCGAGTCCGTCGCCGTCGGTAGGTCCCTCACGCCCGATGAGTAGCTTTTGGGCGAGGTGAAGCGTCACGGCGACCGTGACCGCCTCCATCGAGAGTGAGGCGGCCTCGAGAACGCGAGGCTTGTCACCGAAGGCACCGTACAGCGCCAGAAGACCAATGCTGCCCATGCCGTATTGCCGAAACTGGACGGTCCTCAGCGGCGGCATAGCCTTGTTGAGCTTTCGTGTTCGGCGCTCTTGAACGATCGCCTGAAAGCGCACGTCTGGAGACGGGTCGGTGGGTGCCATCAACGCGATCGTGACGGCGGCAGTCCCACCCGCCCAAAGCCAAGCCTCCTGATCCCAGCGCCCGATCTCGAGGATACTCCCGACGAGCGTTGCTCCGGTTCGCTTGAAGATGTCAGCATTCTGGAAGCGAAGATGCTCGCCCTTGTAGAAGGGCAACTCGGAGTCTCTCTCTGCGAGCTGGGGCCCACGGCTTGGCTCAGGTTCAGAGACGCCCTCGGTGGCTGGGGCATTGTCCTCACTGGGCGCTGGGGCATCGGGCTCTTGCGCATAGGCCTGGCCGCACCCCAATCCGAGGAGGAGGAGCATCCAGAGCAAGAGGTTGTGGTGAGAGACTTGCATGACGAATAGACCCGTCGAGTGTCTAAGGTGTAGAGCAGGGTGAGGGCAAGCCCGGCGTGTCACGGTGCGGTGATGTCGGAGAGAACGATGCACTTTTCCTCCCTGACTTCACCCTTTTTGTTGACGAGCTTCATGCACACATCCGGGTCCGGTTTTGACCAGCCGATCTCGAGAAGTCCGAAGTGAAGTTCCTTGACCGGCTTACCCACCCGCTTCTTGTTCGATGATGCCCAGTCGTGGATCTGAGTGAGTCCGCTCGAGGTCACGTCGTAGATCGGATAGTCGACCGCCTTTGGCTCGACGGAGATCTCACCCCAGTGGACGTCGCCGGAGAGGAACAGCACACCTTGCGCGTTAGTCGTGCGGATCAGCTCGAACATACGGTTCTTCTCCGAGGGAAAGTTGTTCCAAGACTCGAGCCCATTGTAGGCGTGCGCAAACTGGGTCGATGAGGCGATGATCGTGATGTCCGCTGAGTCACGCAGTCGCTCCTCAAGCCACGCCCACTGCGCTTCGCCCAGCATGGTGTTCTCAGGGTCGGGGTCAGGCTTGTATCGACGCCGGTACTTTGCTCCTGGCCCCTTGATGTCCTTGCGCCTGTTCTTCGTTGCTTTGTCACGAAAGTATCGTGTGTCGAGCAGGATGAGCTGAAGCCTTCGGTCGCCGTCCGCGAAGATGTGGTGGCCGTAGATGCCCGGACGACTCCGTCGGGGGCTATCGGATGGCACGCGCCAGAAGTCGAGAAAGATGGCCTCGGACACCGTCTTGAAGCGATTCTCGACGCCGTCATCGTTGCCACCAAAGTCGTGGTCGTCCCAGGTTGCGACCACCGGGACATTCGCGCGGAGGCGGCGGAAGGGCCGCTTGATCGCCAACTGGGTGTACTTTGCCTTCATAAGAGGCGCCAAGCGTGTATCCGCGTAGATGTTGTCGCCCAGATAAATGAAAAGGTCAGGGTCGGTGTCGACGATGGTGTTCAGGATGGGCTGGGGCTTGATGGAGCGGGCACAAGAACCAAAGGCGATTCGGCTGGGAACGCCCTCAACTTGGTCCACACCCCGCACAGGATGCTTCGCCACACAGCCGAAAGAGAGCGCCGCCAGTAACCACGCACGTCTCACGGCAGCCTCACAAGCACCGGTTTGTGTTCATCGGAATCTGCGACCGAACGCGCGTCACCTTGTCGAGATCCATCTCGGCAAGGCAGTAGCCCTCGCCGTCGCCACACTCCGCCACGACGGTGCCCCAAGGGTCAACGATGAGCGAGTGCCCGTAGGACATCCTGAGCCCTTTGTCATCGTGCGGCCCCCACTGACCAGGGGCGATGACCCACGCCTGGTTCTCGATGGCGCGGGCGCGAAGCAGGGTATGCCAGTGATCCTTTCCGGTCATGAGCGTAAACGCCGAAGGGACAGTCAGAATCTGGGCTCCTCGGTCGCACAAGGCGCGGTACATCTCTGGAAATCGTAGATCAAAGCAGATGCTCAATCCGATGCGGCCCACCGGGGTATCCGCGACGACCAGATCCTCTCCACGCCCGGTCGTGTCGCTCTCCCTAAACCGAACACCGCCCGTCGCGGAGAGATCCACATCGAACAGATGCATCTTGCGGTAATGGGCAAGCAACGCTCCATCCGGTCCAAACAGCAGGCTGGTGTTGTAGGCGCGATTCGCGTCAAGACGTTCGGCTACCGATCCCACCAGGAGGGTGATGCCGAGGTCTCTCGCGAGGCGGCCCAGGCGAAGATGAGTGGGGCCATCGAGCGGCTCGGCGAGGTGGATTTTTCGATCATGAGGCCCCAGGTAGGAGGTGGCCTCGGGGGTCGCAACAAAGGTCGCGCCGGCCCGAGCCGCATCGCGAACCAAGCGCTCCGTCGTGGAGAGATTCTTCTCAATGTCGGATGAGCCGTTGATCTGTACGGCAGCAATGATCGGCATGATCAGTCCTTGTTATGCAGAGCGCCAGAGAGCATCCTAATGCATGGAGATCTTCTCATGCGAATCACACCGACTTTAGTCCTCTTGGTTGGACTCTCGTGCGCCTCGGAGAAGGGGCTTACGATCTACAACAAGCCCCCAGCGGTGACCATCTTCGATCCATTCGACGGCGAGTCCTTCGAGAATGGGACGACGGTGGCTTTTTCGGCGCGGATCGGAGACGACAGCGATCCGGTTGAGACGCTCACCCGTGTCTGGAAGAGTGACCGCCATGACCTCTCGGCCGCGGAGGTTGTGCTCCAAGCCGACGGGACCACGACCATGACGACAGGGGTGCTCGCGCCTGGGGAACACGAGATCACCATCCTCGTGGTCGACTCCGACGGAGAGGAGAGCATGGACTCCGTGCGCATCCAGATGGTGGAACCGGCCGATGACGCGGACCTCGATGCGGACGCTGATGCCGATGCGGACGGTGGCGATCCGTTGATTGACCAGGATGGAGACGGCTTCGCGGAGACGGTGGACTGCAACGACCTCGATAGCCAGGTCTACCCGGGCGCGGAGGAGTTTCCTTACGACGACATCGATCAGGACTGCGACGGCGAGGATCTCACCGATCAGGACGGCGACGGCTACGACGCGCAGGTCGTGGGGGGCGATGACTGCGACGACCTCGACGGCACCATCCATCCCGGGGCAATGGAGGTGTGCGATGGCGAGGACAACGACTGCGATCTGACGGTGGATGAGCCGGATGCCTCTGGATGCTCGACGTGGTGGGAGGACGCCGATGATGATGGGTACGGTTCGTCGATAACAGCATGCCTCTGTGGTCCGAGCGGCGACTTCACAGCAGACAATAACGACGACTGCCTCGATACCGACCCGGACGTGAACCCCGAGCACACCAGCTTTGAGACCTTGCCCCGGTCTGACGGTGGCTGGGACTGGGACTGCAACGGTGTCGTCGAAGAACAGTGGACGGATGTGGGCTCTTGCAGCGGCACCTTGTTCTGTGATGTGACCTTTGGGTGGCTGGGCGCTATCCCGGACTGTGGTGTGTCTCGTGGGTGGGTGATCGGATGCTCGGGCGGCACCTGCGACGAGAGCACCGACCCCAGGGTACAAGGGTGTCGATGATTGCTCTCGCGCTCATGGGGCTCGCCACGGGGTGCTTTACGGATCCGGACCCGACGGCCGCGGGCGAGGGTAGGGGCGGGCAAGACCGGCCGCCGGATGTGTTTATCGTCACCGTGGACACCCTGAGGCGGGATCATGTGGGAGCCTACAACCCAGACTCCCCGGCTGAGACGCCGGCGATGGATGCGCTCGCGGCCGATTCACTGCGCTTCAACGATGCCTTCTCCCCGATCTCCGTGACGGGCCCGGCCTTCACGAGTGCGTTTACGGGCCTGTACCCGGACAAGCATGGGGTGCTGCTCAACTTGTTCCGGAATGGAACCTCCCTAGACGAGCAACACACCACCTTGGCAGAGCTCATGAAGGCATCGGGCTACTCCACGGGGGCCTTTGTCTCGGCGTTCACACTGCGACCTGCGTTGGGCCTCAATCAGGGCTTCGACGTCTACAATTCCGGGGGTCAGAAGAACCGCAAAGGGGGGCAGACGGCGGCCGTCTTTTCCAAGTGGCTCCGAGTTCAAGAAGGCCCGGTCTTTGCGTGGTACCACTCCTTTGACCCTCACGGCCCGGTCTCGAGGCACCTCCAAGAAGGCGACCTCACGGCGACGCTGGAGCGGGAGCCTGGTCTGATGGACCACTTCCCTCAGTATCAACGAATTGAGGACATCACCGACCCAACGCTCTACGAGACGCTCTATGCCCGCGGCGTCAGCTTTGCGGACAAGCAGGTCGCGAAGGTCCTCACCGCAATCCGAGCGAGTGGTCGCTACGATGACGCCATCATCGTGTTTTTCTCGGACCACGGAGAGGGCTTTCGGGAGCGGTCGCTGTGGTACGACCACGGCGCCTTTTCACACGTGGAACAGACGCTTGTTCCACTCATGGTGAAGCTTCCGGGTGGCGAGCGCGCCGGAGAGATCGATGATCGGCTGGCAAGCTTGGTTGACGTGACCCCAACCGTCGTCGAGCTTGCCTCCATCGAGGGGTTGCCGCCGGTCGACGGACGCTCGCTGATGCATCCAAGCGGCGGCCACACGACCGTGTTGTCGGAGAGCAGTCACTGCAAGCGCATTGCTGTCCTGGACTGCATGCCGGCCGGAGGCGAGGGGAAGGTCTTGGCGGTTCGTGATGCTCACACGACCTTAGTCAGCGAGCCGAGGACAGCGGGCGAGGTCCTGATGTCCTACGATCGCACTCAGGATCCCAAGGAGTGGTCGGGGGTTCAGGTAGAGGCCGCAGGAGCGTTGAAGGACGTCCTCGACGCCATGCGAAGCGATCGACGGGGACGCTCGTATGGGGCCCTTCCGGCCCTCGGCGCCCGTGATGTTGACGCGGAAACCCAGCAGTTGAGAGCTCTGGGCTACGTCGAGTAGACCTCAAGA
>CAZKOI010000054.1:0-14353 GCA_964554315.1 uncultured Enterobacterales bacterium
TATCTTGCAGGTGCTCGCGGAGGGCGATGAGCATGAGGGTCAGGGTGGTGACGCGCTGCTGACCGTCGATCAACAGCCAGCGCGTGACGCCGGCCGAGGTGTCGCCCGAGGGCACGTAGACCACAGAGCCCATAAAGTGAGCCCGTTCGGTGGAGCTTTGGCCCACGGCCAACACGTCCTTCCACAGTTGGGCGCATTGCAGTTCGGTCCAGCTGTAGTCGCGCTGAAACACGGGAATCACAAACTGCGTGGTGCCGTTGATGATTTTGGTGAACTGGCGATCGATGGCTTTCATGGGTGCTCCACGCGGCGGGGAAGGGTCATGCGGTGGCTCCGCGTCGTTTGTTCTTTTTGCTGGCCTTCTTCGCCGTGAACGGCTCGGTTACCGACCTTGCGGAGCGTGTGGAAGAGGTCTGCCACATCACCATCAATCACACCCCGTTCGCGCAACCGACGCAGGAGGTCATGCTGTTTTTCGTCCGTCGATGTGTACATTCCGGTGTACGCCGCTGCCTGTTGAGCGAGTTGTTCGCCGAACTGGCGGAGTTTGATCAAGGCGACGGTCGGATCATCGAACACGTACCGCTCAGCGCGTGCGCCGAAGTCCACCAGGCCCGGATCCAGCGCGTAAAGGTGCCCGAAATTGGGTGATTTTTCGCAGGGTCTGCCCGAGATGCCGACACTCTTTTTCATTGACTGCTTCCCCAGTGCCACTCTGCCACTGAACGTTCGTGAGCATATGACAGGGGCAGACCCTTTGACTACCTCTGGAGTCTCGGTCTTTGGTGCCACCCTAAGCTTGATGGCGAACCCTACCTTGTGATCGGCGTTTGATGGGCGGGATCCCTCACCACAGGATGAACGCTAAAGGAAGAGGAGACGGTGTTCACCCTCCAACTGTTTCCCGCACGTTCATCCCAACGAATCTCCATCCTCGGACGCGTGAGTCTGCGATGGTTGCGGCGGCCCGAAGAAGGAAACACGTCGACCGCTAGAGTGCACCCTCACCACCGAAGACTGCCGCTACTCAAAGCGAAGGTCGTCGATCCAGAGGTCGCCGGCCTCGATACCCAGGGTGCCGAGGTCAAGCTCGACCGTCAGCACTGATGTGAGGTCGATGCCGGCGAAGGCGTCGAGGGGCAGGATGGCTTGGCTCCAGTGTCGGCCCACGATGCCCTTCTCTCCCAGTCCTGTCGAGACCTCGACGGCGACCCGACCACCCGCTGCGTCCGAGAGCACCACATCGAAGTCCACTCTACCGGTCTCGCACGCCGCCGGCGGCGGGAGGCAGTCTCGCGCGATGCGGAGAATCACGCTGTGCTGGGACGTCAGATCGAGCGGCTCGCCCAGGCCAAAGCTCACCGCCGCCGCCGGGTCGGACCACGCCAGGTGACGGGCGGTGGTCCATTCGGCGATGACCTCGGCGATAATGCCGCCTCGTCCGGCAGCCGTGAGGCCCGCGGTGTACGGGGGCGCGTTGGTGTTGGCGTCCAGCGCGATAGCGGTGTTCTCCCCGCCCAAGAGATTCTCCGCGGCATCGCCTCCAAAGTCGTCCACCAGGATCTCGGCGTCGATGCGGAGCCGCGAGTGGGTGCTCACCCCCGGCCGGCTCAGGTCGGTCTCGAGCCCCTCGGGGCCGTGCAGCAGCGCATCCCAGCCCACCTCACCGTACGCGTGCCGTCGCAAGAAGGCCGTGGACCACCGCTGGTCGAGCTCATGACGCTCGTCGAAGGTGATGGCCGACGCGCTCGTGTATCCACCCGGCGTATCGGCATCGTAGGTGTACTCGTGGTTGGTGCCGTGGAGGGTCACCAGGGTGGACGGGCCCGTCAGCTGGTCGAAGGCGGAGTCCACCAGGGGCCAGGCCTCGTCGAGATCGTTCGCGGCCGAGAAGATGAGGACGGGGCGCTCGGGGTAGGGGCGGTTGCCGTTCCGTGCGGGGTCGTCCCAGTCCTGGTTGGGGGTCTGAAGCGGACTCACTTGCTCAAAGCAGATGGCGCCCATCAGCGACGGGCGCTCCCACAGGCTGATGAGGCTCGCGCCGCCGCCGCGGCTGTGGCCGCTCACAAAGACAAGGTCGGGGTCGACCGCACCCGAGAGGTCCGACGCGGGGTCTGCACTCTCCGCAAGCATCATGTCCGCAGCAGCGAGCTGAAAGGTCGACATGTCGGAGATGTTCTGCCAGCTCTGGGCCACCCCCAAGACGTTGGAGCTGCCGTCCACGCTGGCCACGATGAAGCCGTGAGAGGCCCAGTGTCGATGCAGCACAGTGTACTGATCAAAGATGTCGGCCGGGTAGTGAGCCGCGTGATGAAAGGCAATCATCGGAAAGGGGCCTGGCCCCTGCGGTCGTGTGACCCACACCTCGACCTCCGTCTGCTCTCCTCGTGAGGTGGTCACGCTGTCGATGAGGCGGACTTCCTCGATCACCGTCCAGTCCCCCTCCGCCTCAGGCACCACGGCGGGCAGTGGCTCCAGGCCGTCAACAATCGGCAGGTGAACCCGAAGCCGAGTGGCCGCCATGCCCTCTATCCTTGCCGCTGAAAAAATACCTTCAGAAGTGGATTCTGGAATGCCGTAGACGGTGCCTCCGCTCATGCTCAACCCGGCAGGGAGGTCCTGCACGACATCCGCCCTCAAGCCGTCCGCGTACTCCACGCCGACGCGCCCGGTCTCGAGGAACACCGGCTCGTAGTGAACCTCCGTGCCCACCACCAACGACACGGTGGTGGCCGCCTCGCAGCCGGCCTCTGTGAAGCTCAGCTCCCACACGCCGGCCGCATCCGTCGACAGGTCGCCGAAGACCACCTCGCCGTCCATCGGATCCACCCGTGTCGTGCCTGAGAGCGTGCCGCCGCTCAGCACCGTCACCGCCACCGGGCCATCCGAGCGGAGCACGATGGGGTCAAGAGGCCCGATGAGCTGGGCCAGCGGCGGTGCTTGAGCGAGAGAGGGCGCCGCACATCCAGGCCCCGTCCAGTCACCGGTGTCGCTGCTGGGCCACTCCTTCTCGGTGTCGGGATGGCTGCCGCATGCGGCGACGAGGGCGAGCGCAGGCCACTGAAAGTGAAACGGGCGGAGCATCACCATCAACCTCGCAGTCCGACCGCAAGCGCGGCACTCCGGCGAAGTGTACCTCAGGACCGTCCCCCTGTGCCCCGCACGCTCCCGGCCCCCGCTTTTGGGTGAGTCAGGCGTCGCGACTCCCGCGGCGGCCCAGCTCCAAGATGCCGAGGAAGCCCAAGGTGAGCAAGGCATAGGTGAGCGGAGTCTCAACCGTGAAGCCCTCGGCATAGTCGTAGCTGCCTCGGCCCACCGCCCAGCGCTCGATCACCCAGTCCGCGACGGCGGTCGCGGTGGCGAGGAGGAGTGCGAGCGCCCTCTGGGCGTCGCTCGGGAGCTTTGCGTAGCCCCACAATCCAAAGGGGAGGGTGAAGACGATCATGCGGAGCGGTTGCCCGAGAACCAAGGCCGCCAGGTACATGCCGAGTGAGCCGATGATCACGCCCAAGCTGACCTTGTCCAGCGAGGGGGCCCGCCCGCTCAAGCGGCGAATCGCAAGGTGAGCAGCCCCGAGCCACACCCCGCTCGATGTAAACAAGACGGGCAGCTCCACCGGAACCGTCTTGAACACGAAGAGCGCCGAGTGGTGGTAGGTCCAGCCTCCGGTGTAGGTGCCGAGCAGCTCGACGATCAGGTCAACCCCGCCCACGAGCAAGCCCGCCTTGAGGAGATGGGCGCGCGCCTCAGGATCCCTCCGCACCCAAGGACTCAGAAAGAACGTGACGGCGCCAACCAGGCCGACCAGGGCGGGCAGGGTGAGCTCATTCACGGGACCCCCGATCCCTCGGAGATGAGGCCAATGACGGCTCGCGAGAGCGTCCTGCTGACCGGGCGGCGGGCGAAGAAAGGCCCGCGCCACAGATTCCGGAACATCCCATCATTCCTCCAGTATCGACCATGCGCACTCGTCTTCGTTTGTACCAAACACCGCGTACCCCTGCAGGGGAAACAAGCGAGCTGCACGGGCTGCTCAGCGACCAGGGGCGCGGAGGTCGCTGCGGTACCGCCGGAATCTCGCGCCGGGATAGGGGTCTGAGCACCGGAGGGCACTATGGCCTATCAAAAACCGCAGGTACCGTCAGTTCACTACCCCGCATTCTTGAGCGCGCTCGGCGACCTCACCGGTCGGGTCTACGTCATTACCGGAACCACCAGCGGGACCGGGCAGGTGGCGGCACGAACCATCGCGAGCAAGGGAGGGCAAGTCATCATGCTCAACCGGCCCTCCGAGCGAGCCGACCGCATACAGGCCGCGCTCTCTGCCGAGCACGGGGCGCGCGTCACCACGGTGCCGTGTGATCTCCAGCGATTCGCGTCGGTCCGCGAAGCGGCGGCCACCCTCCAGTCGGTCTGTGCGGAGACGGGCATCGATGTGCTCCTCAACAACGCGGGCATCATGGCCATGCCGGATGAGGCCACCGTTGACGGGTTTGACACCCAGATGCAGACCAACCATCTGTCGCACTTTCTGCTCACGGCGGAGCTGTTCGGGTTGCTCGAGCGGGCGGCGAATGCACGGGGCGAGGCTCGAATCGTCAATCACTCCAGCATCGCTCGAAAGACGGTGCGGCGGCTCGAGGCCAGGTACCTCGAGGCCCGCGGCGGAGACCTGGGCGGTGACGGCGCGAGCATGGTGCTCAAGGGCGCGCGGTGGGTGCGCTATGGTCAGACCAAGCTCGCCAATGCGGCCTTCACCGCCGCACTGCACCACAAGCTGCGCGCGGCCGACTCCAAGGTCAAGGCGCTGGTGGCTCACCCGGGGTTCGCCAACACCGAGCTGCAGGTCACCACCCATCAGGCCGGCGGCATGGCGTCATGGAACAGCGTCTTCGCGCGCGTGGCCTCTCAGAGCGAGGAGGATGGCGCCCTCGGCATCTTGAGCTGTGCGCTGCTCCCCGACGCCCAGTGCGGCGAGTTTTGGGGGCCCGGGCGTACGGTCATGGCCACCAAGGGCGAGGCCAAGCCTTTTGCTCTGGAGGCTCAGTACGACAACCCCGCTACACGAGAGATCCTCTGGACCAAGAGCTGCGAGGCCGTGGGGCACGCGTTCCCGATCGGGTGAGCGCCAGCGGAGCGACGGGGTCGGCCGACGCTCTGCAGGTCAGCAGGGCAGAGACCCACCGCACAGGACATCGATGCCCACCCAGCCGACCGCCGCGAGTGCGACGGCGAGGAGCGGAAGACCGGCCCAGATCCAGCCGCGGGTCCGGTCGGCCGAGGCTCTCCACTCCTTGATGAGGGTCTGGATGGAGGCAAAGAACGAGACCCCACACAGCACAGGAAAGGCCACGATTCCCGCGATCAAGACGGCAATCCATGGGTTGTCCTCGGAGCCGGGTGCGTCGTAGAGCATCCCGGACATCATGGCCGCTATCGCACCCCCGATACCCAGAGGCGGCCAGATCAAGGTGGCGATTAGGCTCGGCACAAGAACAGAGGCGCGACGCCCACGGGGTGAAGACGGCTGCATGGAGACACCTTAGCGGAAGCGCCGGACCGAGTCTGTCCCGTCCCGGCCAGTCCTTAGCCCTCGACCAAGGCGCCGTCGTACCAGAAGGCGAGGCTGTCGACGCTCTTGTGAACCGCTGCGTCGTCGACCAGGATGACCAGCAGGGTGTTGACGGCACCCGGAACCGCGTGCGCCAAGGCCCAGCTCGCGCTGCCCTCCGAGATCTTCTGGTGACCGATGATGTGGCCGTTCACGATGATTCGCAGTCCGTCGTCCACCCCCAGGCTCTCGACGGTGTAGGCCGAGGGATCCGCGTCCTCGGGCAGATAGAAGTCGCACAAGAAGTAGGTGAAGGTCGCCTCGTTGTGGGCGTCCAGGGCACTCGATTCACCCCACGTGAAGGGGCCGGACGGCACGATGGGCTCGCCGGCGTTGGTGATGACGTAGTCGCGAAGCACCGCAAAGTCGCCCTCGATGTCCACCGAGTCGGTCATGCCGTGCACCCCCGAGTTCTCATAGAAGTAGGTGTCTTCATCGCCGTGGTGGTCCACCAGGTGTGCGGGGTCTGTGGTCGTCGGCACAGGGATTCGCGGGTCCCAGACGTACCAGCCGGTGCTGAAGCCCTCGAAGGCCTTGCCCGAGCCATAGACGCTGGAGGCCTGATCACCGCCGTCCGACATGGCGATGAGCGATCCTGCATCGTCCAGACCATCGGCCGGGGTGTAGCTCACCGTGGCCATCTCCGTCTGGCCGGGCTCGAGCGTGAGCGGCAGAGCAGGGGCACCCTCGACCAGGGCAAGCTCGGTGCTCGATCCATCAAACATCAGCCGCGTGACGGTGAGCGGTGCCTCCCCGATGTTTTGAAGCATGAACCGTTGGGTCTCGGTGGCGCCCACCTCCACCGTGCCAAAGTCATGGGTGGTGGGCGTCAGGAGCAGCTCGCCGGGCATGGGGTCCGGCGCGGTGAGCATCCAGGATAACGGCACGTCGACCTGCGGCCGCACGGGATCGCTCGACGAGATCGCGAGGGCGTCGGTACCGTCGACATCCTCAAGGGCCTCCCACTCGAGGATCACGGTGGTGGCCGCGCCCGGCTCCAGCACGCTCATTCCCTCGGTGATGATCGACCAAGAGAGCGCGCCGTCGAGCTGGAGTCCCGTCACGGACAGGTCGGCCTCGCCGACGTTCATGATCTGCACCACCTCCTCGCCGCGCTCGCCGGCCTCCACCCAGCCCACGCTGACCTCCTCGGGTGTGGTGAGGATCTCGGGCACGCGATCCTCGCTCATCGGACTGTTCTCCGCCTCTCCCTGGAGCTTGTACTCGCTGCAGCCGGTGGTAAGCAGCATGATGATCAGAGAACGCGACATGAGAACCTCGAGATACGGGCGACGGCGGTCGATTGCACGAACCCTAATCCCGGCCCTCTCGGGGGCAAGGACATCGGTCGGAACGTTCGCTGGCTGTCACCCTTCGGGCGGCCTCTGAGTCGGACCTAAGGGAACGATATTGGAAGAAAGAACCACATTTGTGGCGGTCTACTTGCCCCGGATGGCTTAGAGGGCCCTCGCAAGTGCCCGAGACATTCAACCAATGGGCACTGGAGTTGGCAGGAAAGATGGGAAATAAGCTCTTTGTAGGTGGCATCTCTTGGAACACCGACGATTCTTCTCTCAAGGCCGCGTTTGAGGCCTACGGAGCAGTTGAGGAGGCCAAGGTCATCACGGATCGTGAGACGGGTCGTAGCCGAGGCTTTGGCTTCGTGACCATGTCGTCAGACGCAGAGGCCGCTGCAGCGATCGCTGGGCTCGACGGTCAAGAGCTCGACGGCCGTGTGGTCAAGGTCAACGAGGCGCAGGAGCGTCAGCGTCGCGATGGCGGTGGTGGCCGTTCCGGCGGTGGTCGCCGCTGGTAGAGCCTTGGGGTCCAGCCGACAGCTCGGGCCCCTCCGTCTCTGATTCCCCGAGCGCAGTCCGATGCGTCGTATGGACACCAAACAGTGGGTGTCCAGGGGCCACCTGCGTCTATCCCACGGCAGGTATCTCACTCGAACCCCGAGGGGCGGAGGGCCTGAGTCTGACCTGGGGTGGCTTGGTGGCGGCACGCGGCGCGCGCGGTGTCACATGCTAGTGCGACATCTCGAAGCCGGCCTCCAGTACGCCATGGATGCCGCTCTCCAGTGACCAGCAGTCTTCCCACCCTTGCTCGCGCAGCCAGTGCGCGACGCCATAGCTGCGCGATCCTGCCGCACAGTAGATCACGAGGCGGGTCTGCGGGTCGGGAAGCTCATCCATTCGCTCGGGAATGTCGTTCATCCGAAGCAGAAGTGCGCACGCGGCATGACCTTGCCGGAGCTCATGCGGTTCCCGTATGTCGACCAGGGTAAAGGGATACTCCGCATCAATCCAAGCCTTGAGCTGAGCCGTGTCGATCTCGACGTTCACCGGCGGCTCGTCCTCGTCCTGATGCTCCTCGGGCAGGGTCTCAGCGGGTGCCGGTCGAGGCGCGGCCGGTGCTGCAGCCCGCGATGAGCGTTGAGTGCGGTCAATCATTCTTCGAAGGAGACGTCGGATCATAGCGACACCCTACCGGAGAGTGCGGCTCGCGTGTTGATCCGCCGTGAAGTCAGCCGGTGAGGGCCTCGAGGCCCAGCATCTCAACCATGGCTTGGCGGATGTCAGCGAGATCGGGGTCGATGGTGTGGGTCTTTGGGTAGGCCCTGAAGTCGATCGGAAGACCGCCCGCCCGGAGCACGTCGATCTGGTCTCGGGTCACGTCGAAGGGAAGCACGTCGTCGTGGGTGCCGTGGGTCACCAGCCAGGGGGTCGCCTTCGCGATCTCGGAGGCCTCGTGGCTCAATGCGACAGGATCGTAGCAGTAGCCCGACACGCCGATGAAGCCCGCGAGGCTGCGATCGGTTCGACCACCCCACTCCAGCGTGAGCAGGCAGCCCTGGCTGAAGCCGAAGAGCAGCGTGTCCTTGGGCGAGAATCCTCCCGCGGCGATCTCGTCGAACAGTCGGTCGAGGAGCGCTCGGCTTCGCTCAACACCGGGTCCGTGGTGGGGCGGGAGGTCGTACCAGCTGAAGCCGCCGTACCACGGGTCGGGTGCGTTCACGAGGAGCCAGGTCACGCCGGGAAGAGCCATGGTGCTGGGCATCCAGTGGAAGCCAGCGGAGCTGTCCCCTCTACCGTGGAGAACGACGACCAGCTTACCGTTGGCCTCGGGTGGCCGGGCGAACTCACAACGCAGGGTCTTGATGTGCATGGGGGGTCCTCTGACTCCAACCATAGTCCGATGGGCGTGCAGGCCTCAAGCGCTTGAGCGGAGGAGCGGCGTGACGGAGGCTGCCGCCATAGGATGCGGTGATGCTCCTTAAGATTCTCATCGGTATGGTCATCGCAGTCTCTGGACTCGCGGCGTTCATCTACGCCAACCAAGAGCGGCTGATCTTTCACCCCCACACCCTCGCGACAGACCACCGGTTTCGATTTCCTGTGCCGTTTGAGGAAGTGTTTGTGCAGAGCGGTGACGTGCAAATCCACACGCTGCTCTTTCCCAAGAACGACAGCGAAGGCGTGGTGCTCTACTTCCACGGTAACGCCGGAGCCCTCGACTCTTGGGGCGGGCTCTATGCCGACTTTGAGGATCTCCCCTACGACCTCTGGATCATGGACTACCGAGGCTTCGGAAAGAGCGGGGGCAGGCTCTCGGGAGAGGCCGACCTTCAGGCCGATGCACGGGCCTTTTACGCGGCGGCAATGGCGCGCTTCCCCGGCAAACCGGTGGTCATCTATGGCCGGTCCATCGGAACCGGTGTGGCATCCTGGCTGGCCACCCAGCACACGCCCAAGCGCCTCATTCTGGAGACGCCCTACTTCAACTTTCCCGATCTGGCCGGGCAGCTGGCCCCGTGGGCGCCCGCCGCGCTCCTTCGGTATGGCTTGATGAACAATGAACACATCCGCGATCAGCCCTTTCCCGTGCATCTCATTCACGGCGATGCGGATGGCCTCATCGATGTGTCTCACTCGACGAGGCTGGCAGCCATCGGCGCGCACATCGAGCTGCACGTCATCCGAGGGGGCGGCCACAACAACCTCTCTGCATTCCCGCGCTTTCATGAGGTGCTGAGGTCGATCCTGAACTAGTGTCGAGCAGTGGCCGACGTCTGTCTCTGGCGCAGAGGGCTCATACCGGAGTCAAACGGAGGCGGGCAGTCACGCCATTGACCGGAACTGCGCTAGGGTGGAACAGCACCCCATTGAGACGGTATGACTGACGACCTCAAAGGCTTCGCACAGCTGATTCGCGCGAACAGAGACTTTCGCCGCATCTGGTTGAGTCACATGATCTCACTGCTGGGCGACTGGCTGAGCTACATCGCAGTCTCGGTCATCGCCGTCGAGCGAGGCGGAAGTGCGCTGGCAGTGGCGATGGTCATCTTTGTGCACTCCATTCCGCTCGCCCTCATGACGCCCATCTCGGGGCCTCTGGCGGACAGGCTCGATCGGAAGTGGCTCCTGATTGGGGCCTACCTCGGCTCCTCGGTACTCACGCTGGGGATGTGGGGTGCGGCCGGGCAGCAATCCGTCTGGATGCTCCAGGCCGTCTTGTTCCTGAGGGTGTGTGTGTCGGGGATTGGCATCACTGCGCGCTCTGCGGCCATCCCTGCCATCGTGGGCCGTGACAACCTCCGACTGGCCAACTCGCTCTTGGGGCTCACCTGGTCCGTGATGTTCACGCTCGGCCTCGCCATCGGTGGCTTCGCCAGCGAGATCCTGAGCCCCAGCGGTGCCATCTTGCTTGATGCGATGACCTTTCTGCTGGCGGCGGGGGTTGCGCGGGGCCTCCCGAGCCTAAAGCCCGCCGGCACTGGGGGGGCGCGTCCTCGTCCGGGTCTTGCCGATTTGCATCAGGCCTGGCAGTACGTCACCGCACGGCCCAAGCTCTTGGCCACCGTGCTCGCCAAGACCCCCCCCACTGTGGCCAATGGCGGGGCTTGGGTCACGCTCAACTTGGTGGCCGGGGAGCGAATGAGCTTCACCAGTCTGGCCGTTGGCATCGGCCTAATGCAGTGCGTTCGTGCGGTGGGGAGCGGCATCGGGCCCCTGCTGCCCGCATCCATCATGACTCGAAACTCGTTGGTCGGGACCCTCGTGTCCTTCGTTGGCGTGCTGCTGCTGGCCAGCTTTGACTCGATGGTCTTGTCGTTCATCGGCCTCGCTCTGTGGGGCATCGGTATGGGCCACAACTGGGTCATCTCCGCCGCCGATCTGCAGGCCTCGACCCCGGATCATCTCCTCGGACGGGTGACGTCCCTGGACTTCTTCATGTTCTCGGTTGGCGGCGCACTGGCTGCGGTACTGGCGGGGTACCTCTGTGATCGGTGGGGTCATCCTGCGGTTGGGACATGGGCGGCCACAGCGATTGGGGTGCTCATCTGGCTCTATTGCTATCGCCTGAGTCGGCGTGATGGCGCTGAACGTCATGACAGCACGGGGCAGCGGTCCTGAAGTCCGCGGGCCCTTGAGGCGCTAGCGTTGGACGGCTCGCTCGTAGGACGCGATCCAGGCCTCGGGGGTGACCTTGGTGCATAGCTCGCCAACCAGCTCGTACGGAATGTGCTCCATGCGCTTGAACCGGATGCAGCTCTTGCCCATGTCGAGCTTGGTCGGGCAGTGCCTCGGGTAGGCCTCCTTGAACCAGGTGAGCAGCGCATCATCGGCGTACAGACCCATGTGGTAGAGCCCGATGTGGCGCTTCTGCGAGGCCAGGCTCAGAAAGGGAAGCGGCAGCGCGGGGTTGACATGGTAGCCCTGTGGGTAGGTCTCGTGAGGCACAACCCAGCCCAGCATGCCATAGCTGAGTGCCTCGGAGAATCCGGACGGCAGGGACGCTCGGATGACGCCCACCAAGCGGCGCATGGGCTCTTGGCGGTCGCCGTCGATGGCGGCGAGATAGGCGTCAAAGGCATCGGACTTGCTCATGGGGTCTCGTACCCTCCCCCCTCCTCCTTGCATGCAACACTTGGGTGAACTGGGCCAAGCCCAGCATCTTGGTCGACTCCGCCGCGCTAATAACTACCTATGAGTAGATATACGATCTTCGCGCTCGCCCTTGCCTGCAGTACACCCGATATCGATGAAGGTGAACAGCCCACCTCGGGCTCGTCGGTGAACGATACGTCCGATGGGGTTGTGGACAGTCGAGACACCGGTGCCGATGTGGCCGCCATTCGTATCCTCAACCAAGGGGACTGCGAGAACCCCTGCACCCTGACGGCTGAAGCGGAAGGGAGTGTTGTCGCGGCTTGGTATGAGGCGGATGGTTGGTTCTTGGGGGATGCGGCTCCTGACCTCAGCTTGGAGTACACCTTCAGTCAGATTGGGCGGCGCTCCGTCGCCGTCTTTGGTGTCGACCTCGCAGGGGAGGTTGTGGCGAGCGATCGCATCGATCTGGACATCATCGAGACTCCGTCAGGACCGGAGGGTGAGCCCTGGTGTGCCCATTACGCGTCCGATGAGGCCGAGTGGGCGGCGATTCAGCTCACCGGCGAGGGCACGCCGAGCGGCGCGGGAGGCGTCGTCTGGCAGAGCCCATCGGCGTGGACATCCAGGGTGCCTTTCGCGGGCGTGCCCGGTCTGGAAGCCACCCATGAGGGCGTGGACTATGTCCACAGCGACGCGTCGACGGACGACGTGTCTGTCCATGCTTCTGCACGAGGCACGGTGGCCTATGTCCGAGTCGGATGTCCGCAGAGCACCGAGCTCGGGTTCAACACGGAGAACCGAGAGTGCGGCGCGGGATGGGGGAACCACGTGGTCGTTCAGCACGAGGACCAGACCCACACCCGCTATGCCCACCTGAGGCCAAGCTCCATTGTGGTTGAAGTCGGCGACACGGTAGCGGCAGGCGAGGTCCTCGGCCTGATGGGCAACAGCGGCCGAAGCGATGTCCGACACCTTCACTTCGAGCTCGGCACCAGAGAGACGGCGTTTGACCCGTGCGCGTCGGCTCAGTCTCATGACACGGTGCACGACCCGCACCTCATCGGTCTCTGAGTCGCACCGCTTCGTCCGTCTCCCGCTCAGCCTCCGTCGCGCCTGAGCGTCTTTGTGACCAGCAGCGCTCCCTCGATCGTGATGAACATGACGGGAAAGACGGCCACGGCCTTCACGATGCGACGATAGCGCTGCGGCTGAAGAAACAACCGAAACAGCCACTCAAAGCCCAGGCCTTGCATTTCTTTGGGCGCTCGGCGGACTTGGCCGGAGCAGTAGTCGAGCGCGCCGCCGATGCCGATGGCCACCTTCACGTTAGGAATCCGGGCAATGTTGTCTCGAATCCAACGCTCTTGCTTTGGAGCGCCGAGCGCAACCAGCAGAAAGTCAGGGCACAGTTCGTTGATCTCTCGGCTCAGAGCCTCAGCGTTCTCTTCCGTGATCTTGCCCTCAAAGCCGCCGACAAAATTCACCTCAGGAAATTTGGAGCGCATCGTCTCGAGGTTTCCGGGCACGCCCCCGAGCAGGTACATGCTGCCCACATTGCGGTCGAGGAGTTCTTCAACCAAGCCGGTGCCCGTCAACCGAGACGAGCGGTACCCAAACAGCTTGAGCATCGCATGGAGGCCCATGCCATCGATCATGTTGAAGGATGTGCTCTGGAGAATGGACCGAAAGTCATCATCAAACACGCTGTTGACGTACATCTCGGGGTTCGGGGTCGCGATGAAGGTGGTCGGGGTTCCGGAGGGCTCGCGCAGCCGGCTCTGTAGGCACGCCACGAGGTCATCCATTGAGCCTGCAAAGACCTGGGCATCGTGAAATGTGAATGCTTCGGAGATGTGCATGGCTTTGCCTCTGTCCCGCAGGAGGATCGGATCGACGCTCAACGCTCCTGAGCGAGACCGCTCGAGAGAGCGAGAAGCGGTGACCCTCACTACCGTTCGCTCAGCAAGCGTCCTATCCGCAGGTTGAGCAGTCTTCAAAGAATCAGCTGGGCGCCCGGTCCGGTCGCCGAGACTCGTCGGGTTCGGTGCGAGTCATCCGATGGAAGTACGCGGCAGAGAGGGCAAAGCACACGGCGCAAACGACCGCTACCGCATAGCTAAAAGACGTGAAGAACTGCAGCCAGGAGAGCTCCGGCTGGCCAAAATTTTTGTACAGCAGCAGACCGACGGAGCCAAGGTACCCCGTGGAGTCGGCCACATAGATCAGAAATCCCGCCGTTGCGGCCTTGCCCACGGCCGCGATGAGGCGATCAAAGAGAACGCAGTTGACCGGCACGTACCCAAGATAGAGTCCGATACCGACGCTGATCATCCAGGCTGCCGACGACAAGAGCCCCAGCTGGTGCAAGAGGGTCGATACGCCGGTCAAGACGGCCCCGCCCAGCATCAGGACGTGAACGGCAAGGAGGGCTCTCCGGTTGTCCTTGAATCGCACCAAGACGGCCACAGCCAGGAGAGAACCGAAGGCAACAGGGAGCTCGGCAGTGGTCAGAATGGCCGGCTGATCGGCGTAGCCGAGGGCGTCCCAGATCTCCCTCGCGAAGTTGTCTCGAAAGTCGCGATAGGCCGTGAGCAGCACGTACCCCAGCACGAGCAGTGACAGCCCTGGCGCAAACGCTTGGGCGAAGGCGCGTCGCTGCTCCGCGCTCATGGGCTTGCGCTCGGTGCGTGCGGCGATGTCGTCCTCGGATGGCTCGGGCACTTGACTGAGCATCCACAGGCAGAGGCCCAGAGGGGGGAGGAACAGCGCGCCGGTCGCGAAGGGCATCCAGGACTCGGAGACCCCCATTCCCAGGACCCACTTGCCGACCGACTTCACGAAACCCGAA
>CAZKOI010000055.1:0-14329 GCA_964554315.1 uncultured Enterobacterales bacterium
GTCCGAGATGTCGAAGGCGTACTTTGAGGCAGCCCTGGAAACCGGGGACCCGCTCTTCGTAGACGGCACCGGCTCCAACTCGAAGAAGATGGCAGCCCAGATCAAGGCAGCCCGGGACGCGGGCTACAAGGTCGGCCTCGTCTTCGTCTTCGTGCCCCTCACGGTCAACCAGATTCGGAACGCCACCAGAGCCCGCAAGGTCGGCCCGATGGAGGTCACCCGGCAGTGGAAGCTGATCAGCAGTAACTACGCTCAGATTCGTGGCATGGCCGATACGGCCGAAGTGGTAGTCAACCGAAACGACGCCGCAGACATCAAGAAGTACCGCGCAGAGAGCGACTTCATCAACGACTTCGTAAAGAAGGGGTCGAATGGCGCCTACCAGAACCTCTACGAGCTCATCAAGGCGGAAGCCCCAAGCGAGCTGCGGGAATGGGGCGCGCTGCTGGAGGACCCCTCGGGAGACCAGCGGAGCGAGCGTCAGCGTGAAATCGACCGGATCCGCGAAAAGAGGATCCGCGAAAAGAAGAACGTCACGCGAAAGTACGCTAGGGATCCTGGTAGAGGAAGGTAGGGTAAAGGCATTCCGTGGAGTGTTCGCTGACGCCTGCCAACGCGATGAGCCCTGGCAGTAACTGTTCGCAGGCTGCTTCTAAGTCCTCGGGTATGTCGGTTTGCTCAGCCAGGTAGCTCTCGGTCAAGGCGTCGAACTCCCGCATTCGTTCTCGGGTCAGCTCGATGGCTGGGATGCGGTAGCATAGTTCTTCTGCTAGAATGTGTGCCAGTAGGGGCGGCGGGGTCATAGCCCACCTCCTTTGTGTAAGTGGGTTGTAGTTACTCGCGAACGAGTACGGTGAGACGCTCACGGGCGTAGCGCCAGCGGGCCGCATCCTTGCTGGGGTCGAAGAAGTACCGCAGCCAGTACTGGAGGCCCTCGCGGGTGAGGTAGTAGTTCTGAGCCCGCATCTTCTCACGGCAGGCCAAGGCCCACTGCTTGAGGGCCTCGTCGGTCGGAAGGTCACCGGTGTCCTCTCCTGACACGGCGACCACGGTGTGGCGGGGCGCGGGCGATCGGCCCTTGCCCACGGACGTGGACAGAGCCTCCGAAGAGTCCATCAGAACAGAGCCGGTGGAGTTCTCCATAGCCTCGACCAAGGAAGCCTCCAGCGAGGGCTGCGTGGCGGGCGCGCTCTCCTGTTCCACCACCTCCGTTTCCACTTCGTGGGGGGGAAGGCTCGGCCAGGTCAGTTGAGCCGGGGGACGTCCGGCGGGAATCAAGAGTCGGCTGAGTTGTGCGTTCATGGTATCCTCCAAGGGGGGTTGTGAAAATGGTTTCTCTCGCCCGAGCGGCGAAATAATACGAACCGGCCCCAAGCGTCGTTGGAACCGATAACGAGCCCTCTAACAAAGGGGGGCCTCGTAGAAACATTACGGTCAACGCGGGCTGGAAGTAACCCCCACTCGTCGTCCGCGAGTGGGTCAGTCTACCGAGTCTACCGAGTAGGGGATGGCTTCGCCGAGAGGGCTCGACTTGAACATCTCGTCAAAGGCTTCATCCGCCTCGTCCGAGTCATGAACGACTCGCCGAACAGCCTCGCCCTTACCGTTCGTGTACCCGAGGGCGAAGGGGTACTCTGACTCCCCCTCCCCCTCCCCCGACGCTGTCGCCATTTCCTCAAAGTGGCTGATGTCGGAGGGTTTCCAGTCGGCCAAGAAGGAACTCACGGGGAGGCAGTGGACATCGGCCAGCAGCTTGGCGGCGCGGTACCGGGCGAGCAACATCTCTTCCGAAAGCCCATTCGGAGTGTGGCTCAGATCCGCGAGTCGGTGGATCGTACTACGGTGTCTTCGTGGGGTCATCTCAAACTCCAGTCTCGTCTACCCCGGCAGCGGCCAGGCAACGAGCAAGAAGGGTTTCGGTTTCAGTAAGGGTTACAGGGTCGCCGTCTTCGTCGATAGCAGTAGTGACCTCCCACCCTTCGTGGTCCCCCGCGCCACGCAGGACAACGGTCAGGGCCATGAAAGGTTCGCTATCCGTGATAGGGTGAAGACGAGTCCGGGAGATGGTTACGGTGGCGGTGCCGGTTCGAGTCATCGGCTCGCCCCCAGTCGGTCCCCGACGCGCTGCCCTACCTCGGACAGGAGCAAGTCGGTGACATCGCGGAGCTCTTTGTGGACGCCCCACCAGCATCCTGCGTCCAGAACGACCCAAGGGTTGTCGAACTCCGGGAAGTGCTCCCCCAACAGGGCCTCCATCGACTCTTCGTCGATAGCAACCGCCACGGCCTCGCCCATGTTCATGGCCTCCATCTTCTCATCGAGATTGACGAGGGACATAGCGAGCTCGGGGAGCCCTTCCGTTTCAAGGTCCCGGGTGGCCTTCATCAGCGCCTTTTCTAGAAGGAGCCTGCTCTCCAGTGCGTGGAAGATGGCACGGGTGGCCGCCTCACGGGCGGTCAAGGTATCTGCGAACATGGGGGACTCCAAGATGGGGTTTGAGAGGGGGGGTTACAGTAATGGTTTTCAGATTTCCACACAGATTGGATATGCGTTTCGCGGGGGTCGGGGGACCCCCATGAGGTTTTAGGCGCGGTTCTAAGGAACCGGACCCGACCCCGGGGGTCCCCCGGCCTGCTAGGCGCTCACGCCCTTGACGAGCTCATCGATGCGCTTCCAGTCGATGGTGCGCGCCGACGAGACCTGACGCCCGTACCAGTCGTGGTGGTCGTCGACCCCACCGACCAGGGCCTTGGCCTCGTCCTCGGAGAGGCGGACGCCGAGCGCCCAGCAGTAGGCCCCGGCCCAGCGCCAGGCTGCCTCGTGGACCTCCTCACGGCTGGCCGAGGGCGGGCACGGCTCGCCCTCGTTGACGGACCAGGTGAAGCGGCGCTCGTGCGCGCATCCCAGCTCGAACAGGCGGGCGTGGTTCTTGCTCTCACCGGCGTAGCCGCCGAGCTTGCTCATGTGCTCGCGCGCCGACCGCGTCACCGCGTAGGAGTCGCTCATGCAGGCGCTCCAGTCATGGTAGCGCAGCTGGCGGGCGAGGTCAGAAAGGGAAATGGCCATGTTGAACTCCAGTGCTCGCTCAGCGAGTCAGGGTTGAGAGGAATGCCGGCACCCTACCGGCTCGTAAGAGTTACGGTTCAGGCAGGCCGGGAGTAACCCCCACTTGGTGGAGAACCCCGTAGGGGTTCAACCCATCCTCCCGTGGGCGTAAATGGGAGAAGGGTCACGCTTCCCCGGCCTGGGTCCAGGCCCGTTGCCACAGCGGGGCGGCGACCCTCATCGGGACAGACTTGGCAATGATGGCCCCACGACGCGGCCCCCACACCGAGACGCAGCAGGCAAGGACCCAGGCCCAGGCCAGCTGCGAATCGGAGGGGGTGGTCAGTGACCCGTCCACAGCCATCATCACTCGCCCCAGGAGGGGTCAAGGGCAGGCCCGGGACGGAAGCCGACGCGGGGCGTACCCTCGGCCACCTTGGTGTAGGGGGCCAGGGCCGCGAGGTCCTCGGGGTACTGCGTGAGCAGCTTCTCAACGCCCTTACGGGGGCGGAGGGTCACCTGCTCCTCGAAGTACCTGTCCCAGTCCTTGACGGCAGCCTTGATGATCTCGGGGCTGACCTTGCTGTCCACCTTGAGGGCGGGGGACGGGTAGGTCACCTGAACCTTGCCCTGGCCCCCTCCGGCCTCGACCGTGACGGTCGTCGACCCGCCCTTGAGGTCACGGGCCTCATCACGGATGCGCACCTTGAGGGCTTCAAGGGTGGAGTCAAGGCTTGAGAGGACAGCCGCGATCTCGAGAGCCGAGACCGCGAGGTCATCGAGGGAGGCCATCGGGTTGTCTGCTAGGTTGAAGGCAGAGTCGAGACGGGTAGCCAGCGGCCCCATCCCGAGAGTTGTCAGTGCAGCGTTCTTACGCATGGGGTACTCCTCTGGTGGAGTGGACCCCAGCCCCAACCGGGGACTGGAAGGTCCGGGGTTGGGGCTGCTTACTTGACGCAGCCGGGGTGGAAGATCTCGTCGCTCTCGGCGATGACCGCCTCGGCGCCACGGTTGATGGTGTTGCCGCAGGCGTCGCAGATGACGTCGAACTCCAGCGTGGTCGTGCTCAGCCCCGGGGCAACGGCCTCGGCCGGAGCCTCGGTCACCTCACGGGCAGGGGCGTGGGCCTCGGCAGCCCTTTCCGCCAGGGCTGCACGGCGCTCCTCCGCAGCCTTGGCCTCGGCCAGGGCCTGCTCGGTCTCCCGGTCCAGCCGCGCCGCGATGTCGGCGAGTCGGCCCATGGAGGCCTCCGCGCAGAACCGCGCCAGGGGGCACGCGCCGCAGGAGCCCGACCCCTTCGAGTAGAACCCGAAGCAGCGGGAGCCGCTGATGGCGATGCGGCGGAGACCGAGGTCCTCGGCGTAGTAGCCCTCGTCGCCGGACGCCTCCACGGCTTCGGGGGCCCAGGAGAGGCCCGCGACGACCTGGACGTCGACGACCTTGGGCATGGAGGGCACCGGCACCGAGTTCGGCTCCACGGCGGGGGTCGCCGGTGTGTCCACGTAGGGGCGGTGGGTGAGCATCCAGTAGCCGCGCTTGCCGCTGGAGCCGCCGTGGTTGCGGAACTCGGCATCCATCTCGTAGTAGCCCGGACCGTCGGTCGGGATCATGCCCGGCGTCATGCCGACGCCGGTGTAGCCCATGAGGCAGAGGACCGCGCTGACGTCACGGCGGGTGTAGGTCTTGTGTCCCGCGTCCCAGAAGGCCGCGAGGACGAGCTTGGTGTCACGGCCCAGGGAGCCGGTGGAGGCACCGCCAGCGGCGGCAGCGTGGGCGGCGGACTCGGAAGGGGTGAGCTGAAGACGCATGTTGAACTCCTTGGCGGCTCTGCCGCACAGGTTGTTGGAAGGCCCGGCAGGGTACCGGGCTCGTAGTAGTTACGGTCTAGGTTGGAGGGAAGTAACCCCCTACCCGCTCACCGCGCCGGGAGAGCGAGGTGGGTGAGGCGGGCAGGGGGTGAAAGGGCTCAGGCCACCAGGGCAGCACGGATGTGATCCACCGCCGTGGGGTCGATGGTCACGCCGTCCGCGTCAGCGGCGATGGCGGCACCCGCCCCGACGTTGAGCACGTACCCGGTGCCGGGCTCCAGCCGGTACGACACGTACTTGGGCAGGAGGCGCTCGATGCGGCGCTTGGCGACCGTCTTGGCCGCGCTCTTGGAGGCGGGCAGCCAGCCGTTGACCGGGTCCTTCAGGACCTTGCGGCCGACCCGCACACCGTGGAGGTAGATGGTGCCGGGGGTCGCGGCGTCGTCGCCGTTGGGGTTGCCGATGTAGACTCGGCCGCCCCGGACGCGCTCACCGTCGACGACCAGGCCCTCGAAGACGTGGTCGTGGGTGGCGCTGTTGACGCCGTCGCGGCTCTTCTCCGCGGAGGCGATGAGCTCGGCCAGCGCCGCGTCGAAGTCGGCGCGGGTGACGGGCACCTTGGTCGCGTTCTTGCCGCGCCCGGTCCAGCCCTCGTGGCCCTCGGCCGCCATGGCGTCGAGGTCCGCGCCGGTCAGCGCGTTGAGCACCTTGAGGCGGCGCACCATGGCGCGGGTGCGGTCGATGCCGGTCACGAAGGTGTCGCGCACGGTGGCGTCGCCGTAGGTCAGCTTCTTGCCGCCGCGCTTCTCGCCGGGGGCGAGGCGCTCACCGCCCACGAGGGTGGTGGAGATGGACATGAACGTCGCGCGGACGTTCATGGCCGCGAGGTCGGCGGCGAGGGTAGCGTTGACAGCGACGGTGTTGGGGGTAGCCATGATGAAACTCCAGTGCCCGCTATGCGGGTCGTGGTTGAAAGGGAAGCCGCACAACGCGGCCCCCCGTGTAGTAGTTACGGTCAGGGGGGTCTTGGAGTAACCCCCCAAAGTGAATAAAGTTCAGCGGCGCTTCACTGGGCGCTTCCCTTGTCGAACACGATGCCGAAGGAGGGGCTGATGGCCTTGTCGACCGTGACGCCCTGCGCCTCCAGGGTGGTGGAGGGCGGGGTGCCGTAGAAGGTCATGCCCGGGGCCTTGACCGCCACGCAGGAGTACCCCTTCTTGTAGCCGATGTAGAACCCGATGTCGTGGGTGGTCGTCGGGATGCCGTCCACGTCCTCGAACTCCACCTGGTGGAGGTAGCCGGCAAGGCACCCCGCTGCGTAGTCGACCGCCTCGTCCAAGTCGAGGTCGTGGTCCTGGTCCCGAGTCCGCCCCATCCACTGCTCGAACAGTGCGCACTGGGTGAACCCGTCCCGCAACCGTGCGGTGAGGCCCCAGTCACGGCCGAAGCCCCCTTCGTGGGTCCGGCTGAAGCTGGCCAGGATAAGCCAGGCGACCTCCTGCCCGTGGAGGTCGGGGTCGTAGGTCTTGGGGTCCCCGTCCCAGCCGGAGCCGGACAGGAGAGCCGCCGGACCCATGGCGTGGGCCTTGCGGATACCGTCCATCACCTCGACATCGGTCTCCGCGTTCTCAAGGAGGATCTCCTCAAGGATGTCGATTGAGCCCGGCACCATGAGCCCGATGAACAGGGGGTCCGCCCCCTGGAGGAAGGCGCGGACGAGCATCGAGGCGTCGTCCGTCTTGCCCATCACCTTGTCCATGGGGTCCGTCGTGGTGAGGTTGGCCGCCATGAGGGGCAGCAGGTCTTCAGCCACGCGGCGACCGTCCTTGTGGGTGGACGCGTCGGCGAGTGCGCCGGAGAAAGCGGTGAGGGCTGCGGTGAGGTCGGACATGTGGAATCCAGTGCCGGCATACGCCGGTCGTGGTAGGTTCAGGGAGGTTACGGTCTGGGGTGGGGGGCAGTAACCCCCCACCCATGGCTTTACGCCGCGCCGTCCAGGGCGATGCGCTTGCCGCGCTTCGGGAACATCAACGAGTCGAGCACGTTGATCATCTCCTGGGGCAGCTCAGCCATGTTCGGCACGGCCACGTGGACCGGGAACAGCCCCCGCACGCCGTCAGCGCCCCACCCGATGCCGATACCGATGACGTAGACGCCCGCCTCAGCGGCGAGGCGGATCTGACGCCGCACCACGTTGGGGCAGTTGGGCATGCCGTCGGTGACGACCATCACCACCCGGTGACGCTCCGAACGGTTGGTGAGCTCCTTGAGCGCGAACTGAATGCCGTCGCTCAGGGGCGTGCCGCCCGTGGCCGTCACCTTCGCGAACCGGGGGAGCGTGTCAGACAGCTTCTCATCCCAGTCCTTGAAGATGTCGATGTCCACGGACCCCGACCGGTGGCAGCCGGTGTGGTCCTCGTAGTAGCCACCGTACCAGTGGCCGTCCCGGGGACCGATGACCTGGCAAGGGGAGCCGAGGCTCACCAGGGGCTCCGCGATAGCGATGCCCGCCATGGCCGCGATGTGCTCGCTGCCGCACATCGACCCGGACTGGTCGAGGACAACCGACACCGCCAGCGACGTGGACTCCACCTGACGGCGGTCCCAGTCAGGGCGACGTGCCCGGCCCGTGGCCTTGGACTCCAGCGCGGTGTTCACCAGGAGGCGGGACGACAGCCCCTTGCCCCGGCGCACGCCGTGACGGGTCTCGACCTTGTTGGCCTGGAGGAACTTGGAGCGCAGCTTGGCGCGGAGGAAGCTGATCTGCGCCTTGACCGCCTTCTTGAGCCGGTCCGCCTTGCGGCGCTCCTTGTCTCCAACCGAGGGGATCCTGACCTTGTCGTGGTCGGCGGTGAAGGGACGCCAGGCCTGCTCGTTGGCCTCGACGTCGCCTTCTTCGTTGATGGCTTCGCCGAGGGCGCTGTTGTTGTCCTTGAGGCCGGACTCCGCGCCGTTCTCCATGGCGTCAAGCAGGCTGTCGAGCATGGACGACTCTTCGTCGCCGCCGTCGAACCCGCCCGCGTCGTTGGTGGGGCCGTCGACGGTGTCGTCGCCGTTCTGGCCGCCTTCGTTCTGGCCGCCATCGGGGTCGCTGTGGTCTTCGCCGTCAGCTTCGCCGTTGTCGCCGTCCTGGTCGCCGTCCTGGTCGGAGGGCTCGCCACCGGACTGACCGGACTGACCTTCTTCGTCGCCTTCCTGGTCGCCTTCAGCGCCCTCGCCTTCAGCGCCCTCGCCTTCCTGGTCGCCGTCCTGGCCGTCGCCGTCCTGCTGACCGTCCTGGCCGTCCTGCTCGTCCTGCTCGTCCTGCTCGCCGGACTGGCCCGCGCCGCCCTGACCTTCTTCTTCGGGCAGGGTGGCCAAGTCCAGGTTGGACCCGGTGAGCGCCAGGCCGAGGCGCATCATGAGGTTGATCATCACTACTCCAGTGCCCGCTTGCGGGTCGTGGGGGTTCATAGAAGTTACGGTCTGGGAGGGGGGAGAGTAACCCCCCTCCCAGATAACCAGGGGACCGGTTAGCCGTCCACGGGGACGGTGCGGCCCGAAGCCTCAAGGTAGGCGTCGAGGTCCGCGCCCAGCTTGCGGTCGAGGGCCTTCCAGTCCTCCAGCTTGCCGTGGGCCTCGGCGCAGATCTCCCCCATGCCGAGCTCAATGCTCGCGGGCACGGTGAGGGTGCGGCCGCAGCACTTGCAGCCGCCCTCGTGCCAGACCTCGATGACGTCGGGCAGGTCCAGGCCCTTGTTGACCAGGCGGTCCCAGGTCCAGGGGAGGATGGTCAGCTTCAGCTTGTCGCTGATGAAGCCCGCGACGCCGTAGCGCGAGCACGCGCCGTTGAAGCGGTACGCCATGTTGTCCGACAGCTTGCGGCCAGCGCGCAGAAGGGCGCGGACCTTGTTCCGGAAGTCGGGCTTGTTGTCGACCCAGTGGCCCTTGGGAGCCTTCGCGACCGCCGCCTCAAGGTCGTCGGCGCGGTGCGCCTCAGTGCGCGGGGTGAAGAAGCCCTCGTCGTCCATGCGGCCCATGAGCGTGTAGCTGCTCTTGAGGGCGTTGTCGCTGCCGGTGAAGGCGAGGACATCGAAGCCGCCACCCTCGCGGGCCTCGACGCGGTACGTGGCACGGTTGCCCGTGTCGCGGTTCTTGATTGTGAAGGTCGCCTTGCCACCGGTGATGTAGTCGATGATGGCGTCGCTGTCGCGGAGGAGGAGAGCGTGACGGGAAGCAGCCATTGGAATCTCCAGTGCCCGTAAACGGGTCGTGGTTGAAGGCCGGCAACATACCGGCTTGCATAAGGGTTACGGTCAAGGCGGCAGGGGAGTAACCCCCCACCGCCCACTTTATCAGTCAGGCTCGACGAGCGAGAACTCCAGGGCCTGCTCGCCGGTCACCGGGTCGGGCAGGCCCGCACGGGTCACCTCGACCTCGCAGCCCGCGTGAGGGCCGGACTTCAGGAGCGCCCGGTCACCGACCTTGAACACCCGGGGCTTCGGCGGACCCTCGGGGGGCTTGCCACCCTCCTGGGGCTCACCCTCACCGGCTCCACCACCGCCCTCCTGGGGCTGGCCCTCCTGGGGCGGCTGCGGGGGCGGAGGCGGCTGCTGGGGCTGCTGGCCGCGAGCGTTGACGATGGCCGCCACGATCTCCATGGCGAGCCAGAGGCACTCCATGTCCTCGTCCGCCGTGAGGTTGATGGCCCGGTCAAGCAGCGGCTTGAGCGGACCCTCGGTGACGAACTTGTAGGCAGCGGGCGACCGGGCCTTGTAGGACCGGATAGCCGCGTCCTGGAGCGTGGTGGAGTAGCCGAGGCCGAGGTCCCGGAAGGTCCCCATCACGACCGCGAGGTCGTCGTTGGTGGGAAGCCCACGGTGCTCGGCGGCCTGACGGCCCTCGGCCTCCATCTCCAGGATGAGGTCCTGAAGGTCCTCCATCCGCTTGCGGGAGCCGGGGTACTTGCGGCAGCCCAACCGCTCGATGCGGATGTCTTCCACGATGTTCGACCACTCCAGCAGCGGCCCGGTCAGCTTGTGCCAGCCGCGCTCACCCGTTGCGGGGTCGCGGTTCAGCAGTTCCCAGTGCTGGCGCAGCTTGGGCCAGACCAGCTCAATCGTGACAGGGGTGCGACGGCTGTACTCGGTGTGCCACGCCTCGTGGTACCCGCCGCCCATGAGCGCGGACGCCTTCTTGGCGGGGAGCTCATCCGGCGTCGACGCGATGACGATGCCCCGGTCCCCCTCGTAGACCTGCTGGTGGTTGGCGGTGGACATCCAGCCCTCGACGTCGTAGCGGTCGGGGTCAGCGAGCCTGTTGAGGCTCGCCCAGCGGGTGAACCCAGCGGTGAATGCTCGCTGCGTCCAGTTGTCCTTGTTGTAGAACTGCGAGCCCTTGCTCTCGACCTTGATGACGTTCGGGCCGAGGATGCCGTCGACGGTGGCCTGGTGGGTCCGCTTGAACTTCTGTCCGCTGAGGACAGTCTCGCGGACGCGCGCCGCGTTGGACTTGCGTGCCATGGTAAATCTCCAGTGCCCGCTATGCGGGTCGTGGTGTACAGAGTTGCTTACATAGAGGTTACGGTCGCCGGGGCAGGGGAGTAACCCCCCACCCCGGCTTGAGGCCAGCTCAGACGTTGACCACGCCGCCGTGGCAGTGCGGGTCGATCAGCTTGCGGGCCTCGTCCGCGGTGTCGTCGTCCAGCTTCTCGAGCCAGGCGCTCCAGCCCCGCTTCAGCAGGTCGGAGGGCACCGCCTTGCCGTCCTCGCGGGCATCCTCGATGATGTCGCTCATCTCCAGCAGGACATCGCAGATGCCCCGGTGAGTGAACTCACAGTAGAGGTCCTCGGCCTCGATGGAGGCACGGAGGGCGACCACCGCGTTGCCCAGCGGCCCCTTGTCCCGGCTGTCGGTCGGGTCCGTGGCGTTGAACGCCGCCGGAGCGACCTCGGCCACGAGGGGGAACTTGGCCATCAGGACGTTGCGCTCGTCCTCCCAGTCGAGGTACTCGGCGCGGATGCCCCGGCCCAGCCGGTCGAGGATGGAGCCGTCGATGGCGCGAGCCGACGACATGCGGCCCCGGGAGTCCCCGGACCCGACCGAGTTGGCCGTGCAGATGAACACGGTCCCGGGGAACAGGGGGACCATGCGGCCACCCGGAGCCGGGATGCGGCCACCCATCGAGTCGCACAGGATGCGGAACCACTCGACCTGGGCCTCGTCGGCGCGGTCAACGTCGGACAGCAGCACGATGACCGGGCGAGCGACGCCGTCGCGCCCCTTGACGCCCTGGGTGATGGCGTTCCAGACGTGGCCGTACTCCCAGCCCGTGTTCCCGTCCACCATGGACCGGGTGTAGAACAGCGGGCTGATGTCGTCCCCGGGACGGAAGGTGACCTCCACCAGCGGGAGCCTCATGAGGCCGCTGATGTTGTGGATGGAGGAGTCCTTGCCGGTTCCGGGCAAGCCCCACAGGAATGCCCCCCGACGGCGCTTCACCGTGCGGGTGATCCGCTCGTAGACCTTCTTGGCCTTGCCCCGCGTGGGCCAGCAGTAGTTGGCCTCGACGTTGCCGCACAGCTCAGCGGGCACCGCCGCGTCAACCTTGAGGTCCTGCCCCATGCGTCGGACGGTCAGGGCCGCGTCGATGGTGATGGCGGTCCGGCGGACGCCGGGGGAGCCGTTGAGCTCGGCCAGAGCCGAGTTGGAGACGACCTCCGCCCCCGGGTTGGAAGCGAGGTAGTCGTCCACGGTCATGCCGTGCTCCGCCTCGATGTGCGGGCCCAGGAAGTGAGCCTTGGTGCCGCAGATGGCGCAGGAAGCGCGGTCGTCGATGATGGTAGCCATGTTGAACTCCAGTGCCCGTAAACGGGTCAGGGTTGAATGGAAGGAAAGCCGCCCAGTGCGGCCTCATAGTCGTTACGGTCAAGGGGGGAGGGGAGTAACCCCCCCAGGTCAAACTTTTCAGTACCCGGGTTCCCCGGGGCAGATAACGCTCTCGAGCCCGCAGGGGTCCGGCAGCGCGTCCTGCGCGTCAGGGGGCGTGGGGGCAGCCTGAAGGCCCGAGTGGCAGGCCCGGTACGCTTCGCGGCTTCCGGGGCCACGGAGCTGGCCCCTGTCGGCCATGCAGCTGATGACGGCGTCGTAGTAGGCGTCGTGCGGGGCGACGTAGTAGTGGCCCCACGCCGCTGCTCCCCCGAGGAGGGCGACGGCGCAGAGCACAGCGGCGATACGGTCGGCGTTCATGCGGCCACCTCGTCCGTTACCTCTTCGAAGGTGGGGTGGCCTGCGTGAGCGCGGCCATGCCACCCGAATACCTCCCACCCGAGGACGGTCCCCCAGGCAAGCTGGTGGAGCATCCGGGAGAGCTCGTGGAGGTGCCGAAACATGCGGCTGTTCTCCCCGTCCTCGGACGGGACGAGATCGAGCACCACGTCGGCCTTGTCGTTGATCGACTCGGCCAGCGACAGCACAGCCGCGTAGTGATCCTTGGAGCAACCGATGGTGAGGTGCTTCGCCGCCCCCTCTCCTTCGCGGTAGGGGATGTGCGTCACGGCGGACCACGTGGCCCCGCCCACGCCGCGCTCCGTCTCGCCCTTCAGCTGAAGGCGGACGAGGTAGTCGCCGACGCGGTAGGTCCGGTCGGCGTAGATGGTCGTGTCAGCCATGGTGGTCTCCAGTGCCCGCTACACGGGTCGTGGTAGGTTCATAGAAGTTACGGTCTGGGTTGGGGGAGAGTAACCCCCCGAAAGGGTAGAGGAGCAGGAGACTCGAACTCCTTGCCGTGCCGTCACACGACAGCCCAGGTAAGGACCAACACCCGACGTTTACCCGAGGTAATGGCTGTGATCAGCAGCTCACGCCTCAGTACTGACAGGCCGACGCCTGGGGGCCGTGCCGTCGCACGGTCCTGGACGCCGGGGAACCTGTCAGAGTCGGTCCTGGGCACTCCCCATAGAAAGGGAGGCGGGCCTCACACCCGCTCGGCACTGTGTTGCGTGCTCCACCGACGTTACGTCCTGCCCGCCCACGCTGGGTTACCAACTCGGTAAGCTCGCCCAGCACCCCGACCTTCAGAGCAGTCGTCGCTCTCATAGGGGTTACGGTCTAGGGCTCGGTGGAGTAACCCCCACTCGGGGGCGTCCAGGTAGCCCTCAAGGGGGAAGGCTCACAGGACCCTGCCCGAGAGTAGAACCCGCACTTGTAGCACTTGGCCTTCGAGTAGGTGAGCGCCCCGTTCCCGAGCAACTGCACCTTCGTCGAGAGCTTCTTCTTGCCCCCGCACTTGGGGCAGTTGCTCTTGAACGTCATGACGTCCTCCTAGTTGTGTCGCACCGTCAAGTGATGGGGCAGGTTTCCCATCACTCTTCCTCCTCGTCGGTGTCGGTATATCTCGCTCGTCGAGCCCGACTCCACGCATCAGAGGCTTGGATGCCGGCTGCGCTATCCGCCCAACGACGACGGTACTCGCTGTCCCAGTACCTTGGGCATTGTTGCCAGTACGACCGCTGGGGGTCGTACTCTCGGTACTGGACCTCCCCGGAACCTCCGGAGGCATGGGCCTCAACAATGAGGCCCATGACACCTTGGACCTCTGCGGTCCACGACCCGTCTTTGCGGGTCGGTAGCGGGTGCGGCAGATCCCATACCGCCGTGGGCTCACCCTTTGAGTCACGGGTGATCACTCTTACAGCTGGCATGTCAACTCCTTGGCGCAACAGGGGCCGCACTGGGCGGCCCCCTCATGAAGTCGTTACGGTCAAGAGCTCGGTGGAGTAACCCCCACTCCTGACCCCGGGAGGATGGGTTGACCCCCTACGGGGTTCTCGGGGGCGTCCAGCTTACAGGCCCCGGCGCGGCTCTGCCCACACCGGCAACTCATCGCAGTACGCCTCTTGGCCGTCCGCTTCGATGCGCCCGTCGTCCCACACGATGACCTCGACGTAGGCGCACTCCTCGTTCCACACCCCGTTCTCATCCCGCCAGCCGTTCTCGGCTTGCTCGTAGACGGTGCCCGTCCCACAGGGGGTCCGGTGCGAGTCCTGCTGGTCTAGCAGCACCGTTGCGGGCTCTGGGTACATGTAGTCCAGCCCCGGTTCGGAGCCGAACTGGAGTGTGTCAACCTCGATGGTCACTGTCGCTCTCATCATCTTCCCCCCTCTGTCAACCAACAGGGCCGCATGGTACGACCCCTCATGAGGTCGTTACGGTCAAGGGGTCGGTGGAGTAACCCCCACCCGCTACTTTCCTCCGAACCCCAGTCTCCCCGCCCGGGAACGGTCCCCGGGAGCAACGAACCGGGGTTGCGTTTCCCGCAGTCTCACTGCCCCTTTATTGAAGCCCCCAGTCTCAGCGCCTAGAAGCCGGGTATCTGGTCTGCAAGCAGAGCAGACCCCCGTTTCGTGTCAGGGGTTTCACCTCTAACCCTCTGGGTTACCCAGGCGTCGGCCTGGGGGTTACCGCCCCCCACGCCAGACCGTAACGGCTCCTGGAGT
>CAZKOI010000056.1:0-1605 GCA_964554315.1 uncultured Enterobacterales bacterium
CGAGGCGGTCGTCGACGCCGTCGCCGTCGGTGTCGGTGCCCACGGCGTCCTCATCGATGGAGGGTATGCCGTCGCCGTCATCGTCCTCGTCGAGCGCATCAATGATGCCGTCGCCGTCGGTGTCGATCGGATCATCGGTGTCCTCGCCCACCTCCACGTCGTCGGTCCAGCCGTCACCGTCAGAGTCGACAGAGGCGGGGTCGGTGCCGAGCCCAATCTCCACGATGTCGTCGATTCCGTCGCCGTCCGAGTCGCCCGAGACGCAGTCGGGTATGCCGTCACCGTCGAAGTCGGAGAACACGCCGTCCGTGAGCGACCCGTCGCAGTCCGAGTCGATGGCGTCGCAGAACTCCTCCGCACCCAAGTGAACCGTGGGGTCGGTCGGCCCGCAGTCCACCGTGTCCGGGTAGAAGTCGCCGTCGTCGTCGGTATCGACGCAGTCGGGCATGGTGTCGTCGTCGGTGTCGGTGAACTCGTCCACCAAGGATCCATCGCAGTCCGAGTCGATGAAGTCGCAGGTCTCCACGGCGCCGGGGTGGATGCTCGGATCCAGCGGCGCGCAGTCCACCACATCGGGGAACACATCGTCGTCGTCATCCTCGTCGACGCAGTCGGGGTTGAGATCGCCGTCGGTGTCGGTGAAGGTGTCCACGATGTCCCCATCGCAGTCCGAGTCGATGGCGTCGCAGGCCTCGGTCATGGCCGGGTGCCGGCCCGCATCGCCGTCGTCGCAGTCGCCGTCCATGCTCGACTCAAATTCCCCGTCACAGTCGCCGTCGGCGGCCACCAGGGTCGCTGAGGCGCCGTAGCCATCGCCGTCCGCGTCCACAAAGCAGGTGACCGAGTCGGTGCCCGAGCAGTCTTGGTCGATGCCGTCGTCGGGTGTGTCGACGGCGCCCGGGTACCGCTCTGCGCTCAGGTCGTCGCAGTCGGTGCTCAGGCTGCTCACGTAAGCGCCCGAGCAGCCGCTGTCCGCCACTGTGGTCTCGGCGCTGCCGAAGCCGTCGCCGTCGGAGTCCACATAGCAGGTGACCGAGTCGGTGCCGTCGCAGTCGGAGTCGACGCCGTCATCGGCCGTCTCGGCGGCGCCAGGGTGGATCGACGAGTCCGAGTCGTCGCAGTCCACGTCGGTCGAGGCCTCGCCCGGGTCGGTGCAGTCGCCGTCCGTCGCCACGAAAGACACCGGTCCACCGTAGCCGTCCATGTCCGCGTCGCTGTAGCAGGTGGCGGAGTCGGTGCCGGAGCAGTCCTGGTCGATCCCGTCGTCCGCGATGTCGATGGCGCCCGGGTAGCTGGTCGGGTCGCGGTCGTCACAGTCGGTGGCCATCGAGGACTCGCCCTCGTCGTCGCAGTCCGAGTCCTCCGAGCCGACCACATCCGGGGATCCGTGGCCGTCGCCGTCCGCATCGGCGAAGCAGCTGATCGCATCCGCGCCAGAGCAGTCTTGGTCGATGCCGTCCTCGGGGATCTCGGTGGCGCCCGTGTAGATGGTGGGGTCCGAGTCGTCGCAGTCCGCGCCGCCCCAGTCCTCGCTCAGGTCGCCGTCGCCGTCGGCGTCGTAGTCCGAGCCGCCGTCGCAGTCTTGGTCGATGCCGTCGTACCAGA
>CAZKOI010000056.1:1705-14250 GCA_964554315.1 uncultured Enterobacterales bacterium
TGGTCGATGCCGTCGTACCAGACCTCCGCCACCGTGGTGGCCCGGGAGGGATCCTCGTCGTCGCAGTCGCCCCCGCCAAAGGCGATGGCGTCGTCGCCGTCGCCGTCGGCGTCAAAGTCGGACGCGCCGTCGCAGTCCGAGTCGATGCCGTCGTACCAGGTGTCGGCCGCCCCCGGATAGACGGTGGGGTCGGTGTCGTCGCAGTCGGTGGCCGCGGTGTGCCCGTCTTCGTCCTCATCCGGCGGGGTGATGACCGACCAAATCGAGACCGTACCGGCCGACCAGCCGCCGCCGTTGTAGCTCCAGCGGGAGTGACGCTGGCGCTTGAAGCGGGTGGGGTCGTAGAGGAGCCGCGCCCGCCAGTGGTACGCCGTGGCCGGATCGAGTCCGTCCATGGTGAATTGGAACTCCGTGTAGTCCCGGTCGATGTCGACCCACTCGTCGCTGGTGACCAGGTCGGTGCCGTCAAAGGCCACGCCCTGCGGCTTGAGCTCCACCTCGATCTTGGCCCGACCGGTGCCGTAGCTCGACCAGGCGTTCACCCACACATCGAAGGCCGAGACCGGCGAGGCGGCGCCCGCGTGAATCGGGATGGTGGAGCCCACGCGCCGGTTCTGGGTGGCGGAGCCCTTCACGCTGTTGTTGGAGTCGGCCGTGTTGCCCAAGTGAATGCGCACCCCGCCCTCGCGACCGAGTCCGTGGTCCTTCTGGGGCTCCGAGATGGCCAGATCGAGCCAGCCGTCGCCGTTCACGTCCCCGGCCAGAGCCGTCACGGTACCGAGCTCGGAGCCGGCGCTGCCGTCCACGGTCATGGCGGAGCTGCTGGTGAGTCCGCTGGCGCCGCCCTTGAACAGGAGCGCGCGGCCGTTGCCGGAGCTGTAGCCCGGCAGTCCGATGCCCACGTCGCCGTAGCCATCGCCGTTCAGATCCGCCAAGGGGGCCAGCGATGAGCCGGCCTGGGCGTTGATCTGGTTGGGCGACCAGCCCAGGTGCCGCGAGTGCATGCCCGACTCGCCGCCGAGCCAGGCGTAGATGAGCCCCTCTCGGTAGTGCGAGTCGTCGAGTCTGGGCGCGCCGGCGATGATGTCGTCGTAGCCGTCGCCGTTCACGTCGCTGGCGGCCACCGCGTAGCCGAGCCAGGCATCGTGCTGATCGATGGTCCCCTCAAAGAAGGGGGCATCCACCAGGCCCGCCGCCGAGCCCAGGTAGACGCTCACGAGGCCCTCGTCAAACTCACCGTCGTCGTACTTCGGCGTACCGATGACGAGGTCCCAGTAGCCGTCGCCGTTCACGTCGCCCGCCGGGGCGAGGCCCGTGCCAAACTCTGCTCCCGCCTGGTCGGGCTCCATCGTCCAGGCCGCGGAAGAGCCAAAGCCCGCGATCGTGCCGTGCCAGACCTGCACCCGCCCCTCGTCGGCCTCGCCGTTGTCGTACAGGGGGGCCGAGACCGCGAGGTCGGCCAGGGCATCGCCGTTGATGTCGCCCACGAGTGCCACGGTGGAGCCGAAGGCCGCGCCGGCCTGTCCGCCCGTCTTGTTCCAGGACGGAGTCGAGGAGAGGCCCTCGGCGCTGCCCAGATACAGGAAGGCCGCGCCCTCGCTCGCGTGGGCGCCGGTGTAGCCGGGTGCCCCCACGATGAGGTCGCCGTAGCCGTCGCCGTTCACGTCCCAACCACCGGCCACGGACTGTCCAAAGGCTTCCTCGTTGATGGTGCCCGAGAGCACCAGGGCCGGGGTGGCCTCGATGCCGTCCGGATCGCCCATGTAGATGTAGACCTCGCCCCGGTTGGTGCCGCCCGCATCGGCCCCGGGCGCACCCACGGCGATGTCGTGGTAGCCGTCGCCGTCGATGTCGCCCACCTGGGTGACCGCGCGCCCGAAGTCGGCTCCCGCCTCGTCGGTGGGGTGCACGTTGGCCTTGGCCGCGTTGCCGATGCCGCCGCTGGGCCCGCCGTAGCGGACATAGACGCGTCCGGCGTCGGTGCCGCCCGTGTCATGGCCCTGGGCGCCGTAGATTAGGTCGGTGAATCCATCGCCGTTGACATCGCCGGCCGACGTGATGGAGCGACCTCTGTAGGCGTTCGTGGATGAGCCGTCGAAGGTAGCATAGTGCATGTGGACGCCGTCGGCGTCAGGCCCGCCGAGGTACACCTGCACACGGCCACGGCTGTCGTAGTACTCATCCCAGCCCAGCGCAAAGTCATTGAAGCCATCGGCGTTGATGTCGCCCACACCCGCGACCCGCCACCCCATTCGCTGGTGGGTGGAGCTGCCCGTTGCGGTCCACGACTCAGACCCGCTGACACCGTCGGCAGAGCCGAGAAACAGGTAGGCCTTGCCCTGATTGCTCGACCAATATGGAGAGCCCACCATGACGTCCGAGTGGCCATCGCCGTTGATGTCCCCAAGGCCCGCGACTGACCAACCCAGGCGAGCGCTTGAGTTGTTGTTCTCGTAGGTCCACGCGGGTGTGTCTTCGAGTCCGGTCGCACTGCCGTGGAAGACGGAGGCCCGACCCTCATCGGTGCTTCCGTTGTCGTATAAGGGAGAGCCGATGATGAGGTCGTCGTAGCCGTCGCCGTCGACATCGCCCGCTCCATCCACACTGTAACCGAAGTAGGCATGGTTTTGGTTGGCCTCGGCGGTCCAGGAGAGCACGGTGACCCCCATCGACGAGCCGTGGTAGACCCAGACCCGGCCCTCATTGGAGTGGCCGTTGTCGTAGTACGGAGAGCCAACAGCCAGGTCGCCGTAGCCGTCGCCGTTCACATCGCCCGCAGCGGCCACACAATAGCCGTAATGTGCGCTGCTCTGGTTGCTCTCGCCGGTCCAGTCCGGTGTGTCGGAGAGGCCGTCGGCAGACCCATAGAACACGAACACCGCACCCTCGTCGGTCTGACCCTTGTCGTATAAGCGCGCGCCGAGGGCGATGTCGTCGTAGCCGTCACCGTTGAGATCCATCGCTCCCGCGATGCCGCAGTGTTCAGTGCCCAGCCGAGCCGAGCCTTGGTCAGTCTCCCAGGTCCAGTCGGCCTCGGTGCCGAGGCCGCTCACGCTGCCCATGAACATCCACACCCGGCCTTCGTCAGTGCTTCCGTTGTCGTAGTACGGTGCCGCCACGATGATCTCGTCGTAGCCGTCGCCGTTCACATCGCCCGCAGAGCTCACGGACATCCCGAGGTAGGCGTTGGTCTGCCCTGAGCCAAACTGCCAGGAGCCAAGCCAGGGGTCGATGGTGACCGGGAAGGCGGTGTCGGCGGCGTCGACCTCGATGCTCAGTCCATCCACAGTCTCGACCATGCGCGCAGCCAAGATCTCACCGTTCGCATCCCAGGCCTCGAGGCCGCTGTAGTGGAGCGGTGAGCCGGTGGGCCGCATGAAGGTGGCGTCGAGGCCCTCCTCGCTCACGTGAGTGCGGGCCCCCTCGACCCCCAGCTCGAGCACGATGCGGTCGCCCCCAGTCGGCTCGTGCACCGTCCAGCCCTGCTGCAGTCCGGCCTCGCTGTTCACCCACCACTCGGTGACCGTGCCGTGCTGGGCCTCGAGCCGCGAGGTGCAGTCTTTGAGCGCTTGGTCGTCGTCGCACGCGGCACGGGCAAACTCGGGGCGGCCGAGTGCCTGGCCGTTGAGGGCCACCGACCTTAGCGTCACGGGCTCGTGGGCGAAGTTGTCGCTGCGGAAGGTCATGCCCTCGGCGGAGAAGCGCAGGTTGGCCTGGAGAGCCCCGTGCCGTGCCGCAAAGCCATCGGCGGTGGCGACGGGCACGAGCGTGTGGTCTGTCGGCTCGACCACATCGGTCTCGGGGCTCGGCTCGGGGTGCTGCTCCACCTCGGGTGCGCAGCCCATCCCGAAGAACATCGCTGTCAGGCTCATCATCGCTCGCATGGTCACTCCTACCGGTCGCCTCATGAGGCGCCGTCTCGGCCGAGACGCTACCACAGGGGCCCCGCTCAAATCCCGACCCAAGCGCCGTTTTTTTGGCGTTTGAGCGGCTGTCTTGGCTCGACCGCCTCTCGCCCTTGTCGCATGGCGCGGATACAGACCGCAAAACCTGCCCTCGAGGTGAGCCATGAGCGCCGATACCCAAGCCCCGTCCCGACTCGTCCGTGTCTTCAGCGCCGTGGAGCGCTGGGGCCAGCGGCTCCCTGATCCACTCACCCTGTTCGCCGTGATGGCGGCCATCGTGGTGGTGGCCTCGGGCCTCTTCGCGGGCATGAGCGCGGAGGTCGTGCAGCGCACGGGGGATGTGGTCGAGCTCTCCGTGAAGAGCCTCATGTCCTTCGACGGCGTGCGCTGGATGCTGCTCTCGGCGGTCGATAACTTCATTGCCTTTGCACCCCTGGGGCCGGTGCTCACGGTCATGATCGGCATCGGCGTCGCCGAGCGCACCGGCTTCATCTCGATGGGCCTCAAGGTCCTCGTGACCCGGGTGCCGGATGCGCTGCTGACGGCCACGGTGGTCTTCGCCGGCGTCATGAGCTCGATGGCGGCGGACGCGGGCTACGTGGTGCTCACGCCCTTGGGGGCCTTGCTCTTCGCCAGCATCGGACGACACCCGCTCGCGGGCCTGGCGGCGGCCTATGCGGGGGTGTCGGGCGGCTTCTCGGCCAACCTGCTCATCACCGGGCTCGACCCCATGCTCTCGGCGCTCACCCAGCAGGCGGCGCAGTCTCTGGACCCCAGCTACTCGGTCAATCCGGCGTGCAACTACTACTTCATGGTGGCCTCAACCCTCCTCATCACGGTGCTCGGGACCCTCGTCACCAGCCGAATCGTGGAGCCTATGCTGGGCGAGTGGGATCCCTCCATGGGCGACGGCTCGGCGGTCGAGACCGACACCACCCCCTCAGGGGACGAGGCCCGGGCCTTCGGCATCTCGGCGGCCGTGGGGCTCGTGGTCGGCATCGCCCTGATGATGCTTGGCTTCATTCCCGGTGCGCCGCTGCACGACGCGGTGGCGGAAGGCGAGCCTGCCGTGAACGCGCTGCACTCCTTCTTTGAGTCCATCGAGATCCTGGTGACCCTCGCCTTCATCATCCCGGCCATCGTCTTCGGCATCCTGACCAAGACCATCCAGTCCGACAAGGACGTGGCCAAGATGATGAGCGACACCATGGCGTCGATGGGAGCGTACGTGGTGCTGGCCTTTATTGCGGGGCAGTTTGTGGCCTACTTCAACTGGACCAACCTGGGCGCCATCACGGCGGTTCAAGGGGCAGGGGTGCTCAAGTCGATTGGCCTCGAGGGCGGGCTGTTGATGGTCTCCTTCCTCGTTGTGGCCTCGATCATGAACTTCTTGGTGGGCTCAGCCTCGGCCAAGTGGGCCTTCATGGCCCCCATCTTTGTGCCCATGCTCATGCAGATGGGGCTGAGCCCCGAGGCCACCCAGGCCGCCTACCGGGTCGGCGACTCGATCACGAACATCATCTCGCCCTTGATGCCGTATCTGCCCATCATCATCGTCTTCGCCCAGAAGTACGACAAGAAGGCCGGCATCGGGACCATCCTGGCCGCGATGCTGCCGTACTCGATCGCCTACCTCATTGGCTGGACAGTCATGCTCTTGGTGTGGGTCTACGCGGGCATCCCTCTGGGGCCCGGTGCGAGCACGCTCTACCCCTGAGCCGACTTGGCCTTGAGCGCTGCCAGCTTCTCGGGGTCGGCCGGCAGCTGGTGCTTGTCCTTCCACTCGGAGTAGGGCATGCCGTAGACGATGTCGCGCGCCTCGGAGGGCTCGAGGTCCACGCCCTCGGCCTCCGCAGCGGCGGCGTACCACTTGCCGAGGCAATTTCGACAGAAGTCCGCCAGCAGCATGAGGTCGATGTTCTGCACCTCGGTGTGGGCCTGGAGGTGGTCACGCAGGCGCCGAAAGACGGCGGCCTCGATTCGGATTTGTTGATCGTCTGTCATGGAGGCTCCTGAGCCGGGGTCATAACCTGCTCGGGCCGCGACCCGGGGGCCCGCTGGCCTCGGAGGGTGTGTTACGGACATAGCGCGGAGGCACGGCGTGGACACCGACACTCTTGGCACCCTCTACTCGTTCAGGCGCTGCCCGTACGCCATGCGCGCTCGGATGGCGCTCGAGGTGAGCGGGGTGGCGCTCGATCTCGTCGAGGTCTCGCTCAAGGACAAGCCCGCTCGCATGCTCGAGCTGTCGCCCAAGGGGACCGTTCCGGTCATCGAGCTCCGCGATGGCACGGTCATCGACGAGAGCCTCGACATCATGCTGTGGGCGCTGGACCGGTCGGATCCGGAGGGGTGGCTTGGTGCCGATGAGGCGGCGCTAGAGGAGATGATCGGGCTCATCGCGAGGAACGACGGAGAGTTCAAGACCCACCTCGACCGCACCAAGTACGCCGTTCGGTACGAGGGGGTCGACCCGGAGCACCACCGGGGACTGGCGCAGCCCTTCCTCGACACCTTGAGCGGGCGACTTGAGGCGAACCCCTACCTGATGGGACCACGCCCATCGCTGGCCGACTGGGCGATCTTCCCCTTCATCCGACAGTTCGCCAACATCGATCGGACCCGCTTTGACGCCACCACGGACGCACGACTTCAGGTGTGGCTGGATGGTTTCCTGGGCTCTGGGCGTTTCAGTGCCATCATGCAGCGGGGCTCGCGCTGGGCCCAGTGACAGGGAGGTCTCATGTGGAGCATGCTTTTTTGGATGAGCACCGCCCATAGCGGCACAGGACCCGCGGAGGACAAGCGCTGGCGGGTGGTCAACGACACGGTCATGGGCGGCGTATCGACCTCGGTGGTGACACCGCACCCGGAGGGCGGCGTGGTCTTCTCGGGGGAGCTATCGCTGGCGAACAACGGGGGCTTTACCTCGACGCGAACCGCCGACATCAGCGCGGACTGGTCGGGCTTTGACGCCATTCAGATGACGGTGATCGGCGATGGTCGAACCTACATCGCGTCGGTCTACCCGAAGACGGGCTGGCCGAGTCGGATCTACTACCGGCAGCCCTTCGAGACCGAGGCGGGCCAGGCGCTCACCGTGACGCTACCGCTCTCGGACTTCGAGGCCTATACCTACGGCACGCGGCGGCCCGATGCGGCGCCGCTGACGGAGGTCGCCCATCGAGTGGGCGGCATCGGGGTGTTGCTCGCCGACAAGATCGCCGGCCCCTTCAGCCTGCGAATATTGCGTCTCGAGGGGGTCTCCGACCCAGAGCAGTGACCGGACGGAGAGCGCTGGCCTCACTCGTCCAGTGTGTCGCGTCCGGACTGGGCCCAGAGGGCGGAGCGGCCCAGCCAGAAGTCGGCGATGTAGGGCTCGCCTGCGGGGCGGGTCTCGCCGACCACAGGGATCAGCAGGGCGGCCTCACGCTGCTCGCCTTCCTCCATCAGGCGCACCAGGGGCTGGTCCCACCGGTGGGGCGCGAGGTTGAAGGTGCCCCAGTGGACGGGAAACAGGACGCGGCTCTTGACTTGATCATGCATCTTTAGGGCCTCATCGGGTCCCAGGTGCACCGTTCCCCAGGCGGGGTCGTAGGCACCGATCTCGACCATGCTGAGGTCGAAGGGTCCGAGGCGCTCGCCAATCTCAGCGGCCTGGGGAAAGGGTCCGGTGTCGCCGGAGAACCAGACCCTGTGCTCCGGCGCAATCACGGCCCAGCTTGCCCACAGGGTTCGGTTGCGGTCGGTCATGCCGCGTCCGCTGAAGTGTCGGGCTGGGGTGCAGACGATGCGCGTCTCGCCGATGCGTGTCTCTTGCCACCACTCGAGCTCGACGATGCGCGCCGCGGGCACGCCCCAGGCCTCGAGGTGAGCGCCGACGCCCAGCGGCACAATGAAGGGCACGTCCAGAGCGAGGAGATCCGAGACGGTGCCCATGTCCAGGTGGTCGTAGTGGTCGTGGCTGATAAGCACCGCGTCGATGGCAGGGAGCCCGGAGACGGTGACGGGTGCAGGGTGAAAGCGGGCCGGCCCCATCCATTGAAACGGCGAGGCGCGCTTGGAGAAGACGGGATCGGTCAAGATTCGATGCCCGCCTATCTCGAGGAGGACGGAGCTGTGGCCGAGCCAGGTCATGTTGAAGGCGTCGCTCAGGCTGCTGGAAAACGTCGGCGTCTCGACGGGCAAGGGAATGTCGGGGTTCTGACCGCCGCGCATGTAGCGGCCCATCGCGCCAAACATCTCCCCGGTCATCCCGAGCGGCGTTGGGATGAGGTTCTGGGCCTTGCGGTCCACGAAGTGGTCGGACGCATCGATGCGATCGAGTCGAGCGCCTGCGCTGCGTGCACCGAAAGGCGGCAGCCGCTCACCGGCCAAGGCGACCCCCACCAGCGCGACCCCGCCCATCGCCGCCATCATCAACCGTCGTCCCATTCACGCGCGTCCTCGATGGACGAGTAACCCGTCCGTCCTCTGCAAGACTGCTCGAGCGGCGAGGGTATTCCGTGGGCCCATCTGAAGTGCCTGGGGCGGTCGGCGCCGCACGCGATGGAATGAAGTCAGGTGTGTCGGTGCTGGTGGGATTGGGTATGGTGGTCAGGGACCGCGCCCGCTGGCTCCGTCACCATCACCGGGAGACTGCACGCCCTTGAGCTGCCCACGAGCACCGCTGCTGCTGATCGCGATGGCCGCCAGCCTGATGGTCGTGGTCGGCGGATGCTTTGCGGATCGGCTCTACCGAGGCCTGCAGCCGACGCCGATTCCTGTGGAGCCGACGCCAGAAGGCTTGGCGTCGGTCTCGGCTCAGACCTGCCGGGCTTGTCACACGGAGATCTATGAGGAGTGGTCGGCGTCGGGCATGGGGCAGGCCTTTACGGATCCAGTCTTTCAGGCCGACTGGGCCCATCAGCGGCAGTTCTATTACTGCCTGAGCTGCCACGCTCCGCTCGAGGCTCAGCAGCCCACGCGAGTCACGGGGCTGAGCTCCATCGCGCCACCGACCCCCATCGAGACGCCCAATCCACACTTCTCGGCGGCGCTGCAGCAGGAGGGCGTGACCTGCGTGGCCTGCCACCTTCAAGCGGGGGCCATGGTGGGGCCCCATGAGGTGATGGCGCCTCATCCGACGCGCGCTGACCCGAGCTTTTCCGAGGCCAAGACTTGCGAGCGGTGTCACCAGATGCCGGACATTCCCTTCACCCGCTCGGACCGCCCGCTGACGGACACCCATGCGGAGTGGGAAGAGTGGAAGCGAATCACCCAGCGCACCGAGACCTGCACGGACTGCCACATGCCGCCCGTGGAGCGCAGCTCGGCTCCAGGTGCGCCCGTTCGCCAGGGACGTCGGCACACCTTCCCGGGAGGGTGGAGCGACGAGCTGGTGCGCTCGGCGGTTGATGTTGGCTCCCCGGTAGCGACGCCTCGAGGCCTCGAGGTGACGCTGAGGAATCTGAGCGGACATCGTCTACCCAGCGGTGAGCCGGGCCGGTCGCTTCAGGTGAGAGCGGCCTTCAGGGACACCGAAGGTCGGGTGATCGGCGAGGTGGTGCATGCCATCGAGCGAAGGGTCCGCCTGCCCAGCGGGAAGGAGCTGGGTGACAACACGCTCTTGCCCGCCGAGGAACGAACGATCGTTCTCGAGTATCCGGACGGTCTGCAGCCGGCTCGGGCCTCCGTCGTGGTGGAATTTGATCGCCTCGCCAACTTGGGCTCCGCTCATCACCTAAAGACCGAAAAAAGGGTCGTTGAAGTTCGACAATTTGATATGTCGATCTAGAAAGCTGTTCATTATTTTGTCAGGCGCTCCGGTCGAATTAGATGCGCGCTCTCAAAGCGAGGGAAGTCGTCCGCATTGGCACGGGTTTCCCCGTGTGGGTGCGGCACTCACAGTCGCCCAACACGGCCCCTCCGGGTCTCAGGAGCATCGATGCGAATCCTACTTGTTCAACCCGCCCCGTTTGAAGACCGCAGGCTCGGACTTGAGAACACCTTCTGGCTGTCCGAGCCGGTCGGCCTGACCAGCATCGCAACGATGGTCAAGGATGAGCACGAGGTGATGATTCTGGACATGCGCCTGGAGGAACCCGCCAAGCTGCCGGAGACGCTGAGGAGCTTCAAGCCGGACCTCGTCGGGACAACGGCGATGACGACGGATGCTTATCAAGCCAAGGCCGTCATGATGCTCGCCAAGCAACTCCTGCCGGACTGTCTGACGGTGATGGGTGGGCACCACGCGACCTTCATGCCGGAGTTCTACGACGAGCCCTATGTGGATGTGGTCGTCCAGGGTGAAGGCGAGCTTACTTTTCAGGATCTCGTGGCCACATGGTCGGGCGCTCTCGCGCTGGAGGAGAAGCCCTCGACCAAGGTGCTCTCGACGCTGCAGGGCGCACGCGTGCACCTGGATGACGGCACATGGACGGCAGGCAGCAAGCCGAAGTGGGCCGAGATCGACGACTTTCCTGCGCCGGATCGCAGCCTGATCGAGCGCTACCAGGGGCAGTACTTCTTCTTGGCGGCCAAGCCGCTGGCCAGCATCTTCACGTCGCGTGGCTGCAGCTTTGACTGCAACTTCTGCGCGATCTGGGAGTTCTACGATCGCAAGACGCGGTTCTTGTCAGCCAAGAACATCGCCGACCAAATGGAAGCCTGCGAGGAAGACTTCATCTTCTTGCTCGATGACAACTTCCTCACCAACCACACGCGACTGGAGCGACTCTGCGAGGAACTCGAAGAGCGCCAGCTCGGGAAGTACTGGATGACTCAGGGTCGCACCGACTTCATCGCGAAGTACCCCGACCTCATTGCTCGCCTGGCGAAGGTGGGCTTGGCCGGTATTCTCAGCGGCTACGAGACCAACGATGAGGACGCTCTAGAGGGCCTCAACAAGCGGAACACCCTGGAGAACAACCGCGCAGCTTCTAAAATCCTCCGCGAGAACGGCATCCTCTCCACCGGAATCTTCATGGTTCGTCCGGACTTCGAGGAGAAAGACTTCGATGCGCTGTACGCGTACATTGAAGACCTCGGGGTGACGTTTCCGCTCGTCACCATCCTCACCCCGCTTCCGGGCACCGAGATGTATCGGAAGTACGAAGACCAGCTGCTCACCAAGGACTTCCGTCTCTACGATCTACTGCACCCGGTGATCGAGACGAAGCTGTCGCGGGAAGAGTTCTATAAGAACTTCACGCGGTACCGGTCGATCTACCGAAAGAATCGCAACGGCTGGCTCACCCCCAAGGTGGCGTGGCAGCGACGAGACTTCCTCCGCAAGCTGCTGCCGGGAATGCCGCGGACCATCATCCAGGGGCTGAAGTACCAAAAGATCCAGTTCGACTACCGCAGCTACCTCCGAGACGAGGCCGGCATCATCGAGAGCAAGCCGCGCGTCGAGCAGGCAGAGCCCGAGCAAGAAGTCCTCGCCCAGACGGGAAAATAAGGAGCCACCATGTCGTTTGATGCACGCAAGTTTCTGGCCGACCTCCGCCTCGAGGTGGAGTCGCACCCTGGCGTCAACCACACCTTCTTGGCGAGGGTGGGGACCAGCCCGTTCACCCGCGAGGACTACAAGGTCTTCGGGTTGCAGCACTACCCGCTGGTGGGCATGTTCACCAACTACATGGAGCGCCTGCTCGTCAACGCGCCGGACACAACGTCCAAGTGCTGGCTCGCCAAGGTCCTGGTCGATGAGTACGGCGAGGGATCCGATGGCGACGACCACGCCGTCTTGTACCGGAAGTTTCTGACCTGCTGTGGCGTGGCCCCAGGGGAGGAAGACACGGTGGTGCTGCACTCGGCCGTGCGTGACTTCATCCACACTCACCTGGTGCTGTGCAGCAAGCGACCCTTCTTGGTGGGCTTGGGCGCGCTCGGCCCGGGTCATGAGTGGGCCATTCCCCGAATGTTTGTGCCGATCATCGCGGGTCTCGAGCGAGCAGGGTTCGAGGACGAGGAGATCTCGTACTTCAAGCTCCACATCGACCAAGACGAGGACCACGCCATTTGGCTTGAGGAGGCTCTGGCCAGCATGATCAAGACGCCTGAGGAGGCCGAGCAGGTCCGCGAGGGGACGCTCATCAGCCTCGAGGCGCGGCGTCGGTTCTGGGAGGGGGTGCAGGACCAAGTCGTGCAGTGGCGTCAGCCCGCGAAGGCGCTGGCGTTGGCTGAGCGTACGCGGCAGTGGATGGGCGGCACCCATGACTGGCTGGGTTCATTCTCGCAGGGGCTCGCGGTGAGCACCGCGGTGTTCAGACCTCAGGTGCACGAGCTCGCGCAGCGTATCCCCATTCGGTGAACGCCATCCTGTGACGGGACCCTCCTGAAAGCGGGCTTTTGAGGCCCATTGCTCCGAGTGAGCGATGTTCGGCAGAGCCTCAACTCGCTGAAAACTGCGCGAACAAAAGCCGCTCGAAGGGCCCGCGTTGCCTCTTTGCTTCCGTGTGAGCCGGTCCCGCTCGCTCATGCAGCCCCGCGCCGTTTGCAGTTGCGGTAGTGTCTCGCTCAATAGGTCGCTTCAAACCTATTGAATGGAGACAAGAATGGAAAAGTTGTGGGTGTTGATTGACTCGGGCATCGCCTGGCTAAAAGGGAAGTTGAACCCGGAGGGTCTCGATAAGCTTGACGCAAAGCTTCAGGCCA
>CAZKOI010000057.1:0-14161 GCA_964554315.1 uncultured Enterobacterales bacterium
GCCCAGTCCGTCTCCTCGTTCACCGACCCTTCCGCAAACCGACTCGCGATGGCAAGGTCCGCGCCCGCCAAGAGAAGGTCGTCGAGCCGCTCGATGTCGGCCGGATCTTCGTTACCATCGGGGCTGTAGTAGACGATTCTTGCGTCTCGGCTTGCCTCAGCGGCGACGCGAAAGGCAACCCCTCGGCCCGGAATGCTCTGATCCAATATGGGCACACCTCTCTCGGACAAGAACTCGCGAGTCCCGTCGGTTGAGCCTCCATCCACGGCCAGCACCGTGTTGAACTTATCCAGCGGGAGCTCACTCCAGAGCAGACGAAGTCCGTCAATCTCGTTCAGAGTCAGCAAGACCAGTGTGCAATCGCGTCTCATGATCCGCCCCTCAGCAGTCCCTGCGCTTCGAGAAACTCGTGGACCCACTCGGCGATCAGCGCATTGCCGGCCGCATTCGCATGCCCACGGTCTCGCTCAAAGTATAGCGTAGCCTTGCGGCTGGCTTCTTCCATTCTTGGTTGGAGATCCAAGTGAGGAACCCCCAGCTCGGTCGCAGCCGCCTTCAATATGCGACGATGAGTCGCGGTGTATCCCTCGCGCTCCAGCGGAAAGCCAAACAAAACGGGAACGGCGCCGATGTCCTGTACGCTCTTGACCAACCAGCGGAGGTTCTCAACATAATCCTCTGGAGGCACCCTGAAGATGCCGCCTTGGCCATTCTGGGGACGCTCTTTGGCGCTGACCTGGACCTCACCGAGCAGCGATCGCAGACCGAGATAGACACGGCTGTTGTAGAGCACATGGTCCTTCAGGTACCGATGGTCTCCTTGGAGGACGGCCTGACTCTTGTCGGAATAGGCGGCCTTCCGCGCATCCTGCACGACATAGCCGATCAGCACCACGTCCGGAGCATAGTCCTTGAGGGTACGCCCCCAGAGCCACCGGCCCTGGAAGCTCGTGTACCCCGGCTGCCCACCGTTGATGACCTGAGTACGGTCATCCTCGATGCGAAGATCGAGTTGAGCGGGATAGCTGAGGCCGTCGTCGACGCCCCACCCGAAGGTTGTAGAGCAGCCGAGGGTCATGATTCGGTATGTCCCCTCAGGCTTATCCCTGGCGACCACGACCTCCCGGAGCCCGTCTTCGTTCGAGCTCACGGCGAAGACTTTCTGCTCCTCCTTGTGAGGGAACGGCTTTCGCTTCAAGCTGGGATCCGTCACCCAGAAGGGACTGTTGTGCTCAAAGGCCTGTGTGACCGTGGGCCATCCTGCAGACCGAAGACCGAGCTCTGCCGCCCCGCCAACGACAACGACAGGAATGACGGAGAACGCCAGCTTTTGACGGAGACCGCTCATTCCGCGGGAGAGATCTCGATCGAGGTGTGGTCAATCACGGACCCGGATTTATTCCAGGTGTTGTCGTAGAAGGTAAGGTCGTTGATTCGATAGGTGATCTCGCCATCCTCCGGGGCCGTGAAGGTAGCCGACGAGCCGACCAAGATGACGTTCTCGAAGCCAGTGGCCTTTCCGACATGCTTCATAATGAGCATTCCTGCCTTGCAGCCTTCCACGTTGCAGGGCCAATCAGGACCCGTGGTCGGCTGAGCCGGATCGCCCTCAACATTGATCCAGGGGCCATCATCCGAGAGCTTGTAGAGGTCCTTGACCGACCCTGAGATGCGAATCCGATCGCCCTTACAGATCTTTAGAGGACGCTGCCATCCTGTGCCGATGTCGAGGTAATCAAACATCGTGTAGTCCAAGGGGTGATTGCACTCCCCAACGGTGAGACTCGACTTGAGACCCTTGGCCCAGCGCGCCCACGCCGCCTGATCGCCGGCCGAGCACTGGGTCAGATTATCAGCAACGAAGGCCTCTATCTTTTCGGGGCGTCCCAAGAGGACGGTCTCAACATCATCGATCATGCCTTCGTCAAACGATACGCCATCGTTTCGCTGACCTCTCCATTGGTTGAGGACTTCGTCCATCGCCTCCGAGCGCTTCATGCGACGGTCGATCTCGTTGAAGCTGTCCCACTGTGGCGGGTGATAGCAGGCCGCTTGACCCTCCACCTCGGCAATCCAGCCTGCAGGAGGGGGACCCTTTTTCTTGCGCTTCTTGCGCTTCTTGGCGTCGGCCTCACCCATCCCCATGAGGAAGGTGAGCGCAGTTAGCAGCACTAGGCGGGTCGAGAGTCGAAACATCGGAACCTCCGGTCGCTCAACGTACCCCTCGACGGTCGCCCTTGCACATACAAAAACACCGGCGCCACCTCGAACCGTCTCGAGGCAGGCCGGTGCTAGAGCACTCCGAGTGCTGGATGCTTAGATCTTGCCTTGGATAAGGAACGCGATCGCGAAGCAGAAGAGCACGAGGGACTCAGGGAACGCGAGTGCGATCATCATCGAAGTCCGAATGTCACCGGAAGCGGATGGGTTGCGTGCCATGCCAGAGAGGGCAGAGTCGGCAAGACGACCTTGGCCGAGTCCGCAGCCCAGAGCAGCGAGACCGACTGCGAGACCAGCCGCGAGAGCGACGAAGCCTTGGTCGCCAGCTGCTGCGACGTTGCCGCCGGCTGCAAATGCTGCGCCGGAGAACAGGAACATACCGACCATGGCCGAGAGAAGGGTGCTGAATTTCTTCATGATTGACTCCAAAAGTGGCTAGTGGTCGTCGTGGTGTTCGACGGCTAGCGCGATGTAAATCGTGGACAAGAGGGTGAACACAAAAGCCTGGATGAACGAAACGAACATGCCCAGGGCAAGGAAGATGACGGGATAGACCACCGGTACCAAGCCTGACATGATCGACAGGACTTGGTGGTCACCGAACATGTTTCCAGTGAGCCGGAGGCTGAGGCTGTAGGGACGAACAACAACGAAGCTCAAGAGCTCGATGAAGAAGAGCAGGACACCCAGCCACCAGACAGGGCCCCACATGTGCTTTACATACCCGCCGATGCCCTGGACCTTGAGTCCGGCGCCGTTGAACAGGATCAACACCACCAGCGCCATCGCGAAGTTGTGGTGCATGGACCCGGTAGGAGGCAGCATGCCCGGAACCACGCCGAGGAGGTTCGCAGACAGGATGTAGATGAAGAGTCCTGCGCTGAGCCAGAAGAACTTCTTACCGTTCTCGCGACCGAGCAAGTCGCTCGCAAGACCAAACAGACCCCCGGTGAACAACTCAAACAAGTTCCGCGCCGTCAGCGATGAGTCAGGCACGTACTGGAGCGTTCCCCCCTGGGCGGTTGCACGGCTGAGTCCCTTTCGAGCAAAGAGAGAGCCCACCAACAAGATGCCCGTGACCAGCCAAGCCAGCAGCCACGTCTGAGCATCATCCGCATTGTTGAAGAGCTGTACACCGCCGATTGGCTCCTGCATGGCCTCGATGAGGGTGTGATCACCCAGTGAGATCTTCTTGAGCCAAGTAAAGTGAGCATCACAGTTGCCGCTTTGCTCAACAAAGGGCGAGGTCATGCAGGGGACACCTGAAGCCATCTATGCCTCCTTCCTTGCTGGAGCAGCCCACTCGAGTCCTGCTGCCAAGACGATGCTGACCATGACCACGCTGCCGCCGACAACGACGGCCATGGGGTCGTAGTTCTTGAACAATGTCCAGAGCGCAAGACAAAGAATGGGGAGCTTGAGAATCACAATGGCTGCTGCACCGCCGGTGGCACCCGCCGAGGCTGCACGACCGATACGATGCACTGACCAGCCTCCACCCAGGAAGCTGAGGAACATGACGATCCCACCCCCCAAGACGGCCTCTGCCATGTCACGCCCCGCCACCACATAGGTCACGGTCACACCCAGCAGGAGGAGACCTACTGTGAGGCGAATCACGCTACGGATCATCGGTGCTGTGTTCATTTCCGAGTGTCCGGTGAAGGCGGTAGGTGCCGGCGATCAACATCGCCATGCTCAAGCAGAGAAGAAACAGAGGTGAAGTCCCGAAGCGCTCATCCAGCCAGTGGCCAGCCCCTGCGCCTCCCACAACCAGGATTCCCATCTCGAGAACCATCGCTGCGGCTCGGGTCATGGCCCTGAGGGTGTGCGGACTCATCGCCCACAACCTCCAAGGCATCCCCGAAGGACGGCCGAGATATCACTCCGGCTGAGCCACGTCAAAGGCTCCGAGCTCGCCGACGCCCGCGAGGTCAAGATGCGCTCAGCGCCGCCGTGATGCCGCGGACCAAGTGGTTCACCTCTTCCGGCGTTAATCCAGCAGGCAAAAAAGCAGCTTCATACTGGCTTGGCGGTAGATACACTCCCTCACCAAGCGCCCGTCTGTGGAAGCGTCCAAAGGCCGCCATGTCGCATTGCGACACCTGGGTGAAATTGCGAGGAGGACTGTCTCGGAAGAAGATCGTCAGCATCGATCCCACCCGAGTCATCGAGCAGCCTCGGGCGGACACCGCTGGCGCGAGGCGATCCTCTATCTCGGCACTCGTCGCTTCGAGCTCTGAGTAGAGCTCCGCATCGAGCAATTGGAGTGTCGCGAGTCCTGCAGCCACCGCTACGGGGTTTCCTGAGAGTGTGCCGGCTTGATAGACCGGGCCGCTGGGGCTGAGCTTCGCCATGATCTCTCTCCGGCCACCAAAGGCCGCGAGGGGAAATCCTCCTCCGACGATCTTCCCCAAGCAGACCAGATCCGCATCGATGCCGAAAAACTCACACGCTCCTCCCTTGGCGAGTCGGAAGCCTGTCATCACCTCATCAACGATGAGCTGCGTGCCCGCTGCATGGGTGATCTCTCGTAACCCCTCGAGGTAACCCGACTCAGGCGGTATACAGCCCATGTTGCCGGGGACCGCTTCGAGAATCACTGCAGCCACATCGCCTCGCTCGATGTGAGCTCGGACCGCATCAAGGTCATTAAACGGAGCTGTCCGTGTCAGCGCCGCGACCGCAGCCGGTATTCCAGGAGAGCCAGGTTGGGCAAAGGTCGCTACGCCGGAGCCCGCCTTCACCAACACCGCGTCGTGCGCACCGTGGTAGCACCCATCAATCTTGACGATGACATCACGCCCCGTGTGCCCGCGAGCCAACCTCACGGCGTGCATGGTCGCTTCCGTTCCTGACGAGCACAGGCGGACCTGATCAAGCGCGGGATGCGCGTCGCAAAGCGCCTCCGCGAAAGTCACTTCGAGCTCAGTGGGTGCACCGAAGGTAGACCCTCTCTTCAGCGCCTCCATCGCCGCCTCGAGGACAGCAGGATGCGCGTGACCCAAGATCAGCGGTCCCCAGGATCCGACGAGATCGAGAAGGCGGTGACCGTCTTCATCGATCATCCAGCGCCCCTCGCCGCGAGCGATGAAGAGCGGATCACCATCGACAGCGGCGAAGGCACGAACCGGCGAGTTCACTCCGCCAGGAATGCGCTGAGTCGCTTGTTGTAGGAGGGCGGACGAACGTGGGGTATCGAAATCACTCATGATTGCGTCGCTAACGCATCACGAGCACTCCCCCCACAATCCAAGATCTGAGGCGCTAGCCGTCGCCGCGTCACTCAAGAAGGTCTCGTGAAAAGTCACGTTCGGCGCCACACGAAAAACCGTGGCCCAGCCCCCCTGCAGCAGCAAGCGCTGGATGAAGTCGTTGTCTTCAGTACCGCGGTGGAGGTAAGCGAGCGTTCGGTCGTACGCGTCCTCGCACTCTTGGTCAAAGGTCAGCCAGACCGACTTGTTGTTGATGGTCGCCGTAACGAAGGCCTTGGCCTCCTCGCCGAAGCAGTCGTCATCAGGGCCAGAGTGATCCACCTCGGGGGTGTCGATGCCAATCAGCCGAACACGCTCGACGCCTCGTCCGGTCTCCACTTTGACGGTGTCACCATCGATGACCTCGACCACACGACCCTTTACGGGGGCCCGACAAGGGCTCGCGCCGGCCGGCAAGGTGCTCGGATCGATCTCATCCAAGGGGTCCGGCGGCTCCGCCGTATCCAGGGGCTCTGTCGACTCTGGGGGATCCCCTGTGTCCGGTCCGCTGGTGTCGTTGCCTTCCTTACCCACGCATCCGAGGCAGAGGACCCACAGCCACCGGATCACGGCGCGCGACGTGCCCGAAGACGGTCTCGTCGCCGCTCAAGCGCAGCATCCGCCTCACCATCTTCCACAACCTCGTCGAGCTCTGCCAGAGCGGCGTCTCGCCGGTCGAGGTACTCAAGGGCAGTCGCCATGCCGAGGTGCGCGAGGCGCTGCTCTTCCTTGTCAGCCCCCGCTCTGAAGGCCGCATCGTAGTCCGCGTACGCTTGAGCAGGATCGCGCTGGAGTTGGATCCTCCCCTGGGCGAGGTGAGCCGCAACGGCTTGGTCCGAGCGCGTGGACGCCACTCGAAGCGCCCGCAGGGCGTTGTCTAGATCTCCCGCATCCGCAAACGCAATGCCTGCGTCGAGCATCCAGCGACCGGCGTCTACATGGCCCGGATCGATGGATGCGGCGGCAACCCACCGCGTGCCAGCGCGAATCGCGTCGCCAAAGTGGTGCCGCTGAATCATGGCAATTCGGGCGTGCGCATCGACAGCGCGAGGATGGCTTGGGTGGCGCTCTATGAGCTGCTCGAGCAGGTCGACCGCCGTTTGTGGCTCTGCCTTCGCAACGTGAGTCAGGACCGCCGCCCGCCACAGCGCCTCGCCGCGAGCACGGACCGTGGCATAAGAGTTCGCCTGGCTCAGGTAGTCCTGAACCGCGCCATGGACATCGCCTGCTGCGGCCTTTGCAGCGGTTCGGTCAAGGTGCGCCGGAGAGAGCGCCGAGGTCCAAAACAGCACCGCAGCTACCACGGTAACCACCGAACCACAGAGACCCCGGAGCAAGTAATCTCGCTCCGTCTTTGGTAAATCCGCCCACATAGACCCGCATGACTATCCCGGGCTCGACCCCACCTGCAAGTTCGGGTGCCATTGTCACAGGAAAGACCTACTCCTCAAGCTCACCCATATCGGCTTCGTCGATGCCTTCATAGGGTGCTTCCTCGTCCATCTCTTCCGGCTCGACAACGCGCGCCACGCTCACGATGCGCTCGTTATCTTCGACACGCATCAGACGGACACCCTTTGCCGCACGACTCTGCGTCTCACGAATGTTGACCACCGGGATCTTGATGACACGACCGGTGTTGGTCATCATCATGATGAGGTCGGTGTCGTGCACCTGAACCGAACCCACCACCTGACCGTTGCGGTCATCGACCACCATGTTGATGACGCCCTGACCTCCGCGGCCCTGGATCCGGTACTTGTCGATCGCCGTTCGCTTGCCGTAGCCGTTCTCAGTCACGGTCAGGAGCAACATTTCCGAGTCATCCTCGAGCATCTCGATACCCGAGATTTCGTCCGTGTCCTTCAGCTTGATGCCGCGCACACCCCGCGCAACACGGCCCATGTGCCGAACCTCGAGCTCACCCGACTCGTTCACGCCAGGGAAGCGAATACACTTTCCTGATCGCGTCGTGATGAGGACGTGCTGCTCAGTTCGCGTCTTGGTGACCCTCAGAAGTTCGTCACCCTCTGCGCAGTCATAGGCCCGGAGACCCGAGGCACGGATGTTTCGATAGTCCGCCAGGCGCGTTCGCTTGACGAGACCCTTCTTGGAGCAGAAGAACAGGTCGACATCCTCGTCGAAGTCTCGGACGGAAATTACGGCCGCGATCTCGTCATCACCATCGAGCTGGACCAGGTTGACGATGGGTGTGCCTCGAGCCGTTCGCGATGTCTCAGGGATGGTGTAAACCGGTACCTTGAACACCTGGCCCTTGGTCGTGAAGATGAGCAAGTGCGAGTGGGTAGAGGCCGTGAACAGTTCACTGACTTGATCCTCGTCCCGTGTCTTCATGCCCTTCTTGCCGAAGCCGCCCCGCCGCTGCATGCTGTACTCGGAGTGTGACGTTCGCTTGATGTAGCCCGTGAGACTCAGCGTGATGACCTGCTCTTCATCCGCGATAAGATCGAGAATCGAGATGTCCCCGGTCGCCTCCTCAAAGCGCGTCCGACGGTCATCAGCATACTTGGTCTTGATGGCCTCGAGCTCTTCGGAGATCACCTCCAACAGGCGGGTCTCCGAGCCAAGAATGGCCTTGAGGTACGCAATGCGCTCCTCCAACTCCTTGTACTCCGCCTCAATCTTCTCACGCTCCATCCCCGTGAGCCGCTGCAGCCGCATGTCCAAGATGGCTTGAGCCTGAACCTCGGAGAGGCTGAAGCGCTCCATCAAGCCCTTCCGAGCGATGTCTGGCGTTGCAGAGGCGCGAATGAGGGCAATGACCTCATCGAGGTTGTCCAGGGCAATCAGGTAGCCCTCAAGAATGTGTCGCCGCTCCTCAGCCTTTCGGAGGTCGTATCGGCACCGCCGAATCGTGACGTCCCGCCGGTGACTCAGGTAGTGCGACAGCATCTCCTTGAGCGTCAGCAGCATTGGCTGTCCGTGCACAATCGCGAGCAGATTTACACCGAATGTGCTCTGCAATGCCGTGTGCTTGAACAGCCGGTTGAGGACGATCTCCCTTACGGCGTCACGCTTGAGCTCGATGACAACTCGCATCCCCTGCCGATCGGACTCGTCCCGAAGCTCACGGATGCCATCGATCTTCTTGTGGCGCACCAAGTCCGCTATCTGCTCAACCAGTCGAGCCTTGTTTACCTGGAAGGGAAGCTCGTCAATGATGATGGCCTGACCCCCGGTCGCTGTCTCCTCAAAGTCAGCGCGACCCCGCATCACCACCCGACCACGACCCGTGCGATACGCTTCAACCACGCCGCTGCGTCCGTAGATGGTGCCCGCGGTGGGAAAATCCGGTCCAGGAATGATGCTGATGAGCTCTTCGACGCTGATGTCAGGGTTCTTGATGAGGGCAATCACCCCATCGATGACTTCACCAAGATTGTGGGGGGGAATCTTTGTCGCCATGCCCACTGCGATGCCGTCAGAGCCGTTCACCAGGAGGTTCGGGTAGGCCGAGGGAAGCACCTCAGGCTCTTCGTTCGAGCCGTCAAAGTTGGGTGCAAATCGAACCGTGTCCTTGTCGATGTCTGCGAGCAACTCCTCCGCCACCTTGGTCATCCGACACTCGGTGTAGCGGTAGGCGGCCGCAGGATCGCCATCGATCGAGCCGAAGTTCCCCTGGCCATCGACCAGCGGCAGACGCATGTTCCACGGCTGTGCCATGCGTACAAGCGCATCGTAGACCGCAGAGTCACCGTGAGGATGGTACTTCTTCAGGACCTCCCCAACCACACCTGCACACTTGCTGTAGCGACGGGATGAGAGGTTGCCCTCTCTGAACATCGCGTACAAGATCCGCCGATGGACAGGCTTCAAGCCGTCCCTCACGTCAGGCAAGGCCCGACCGATGATGACGGACATGGAATAGTCGAGGTACGAGTTCTTCATCTCGTCTTCGATATCGATCGGGATCAGCGCATTGGCGATGGTGTCCACAAACTCTCCTCAAGAGATAGTCGGCCCTTGAGATCTGGGGGAGTGTCTCGCGGCCGATGGTCCTGTCTGCCGTAACGGATCTGACCCCCTCGCGCACGTGCGTACGCGCGCGCGATTGATGCTCCTTCGGAAAAGCCGTTACACCCCCCCCATGACCTCCTCCTTTCTCTTGCTTCTCTCGGCCCTGGCGTCTGCAAACTCCGACCTCGAAGCGGGTCGAAAATTTCTGTCTGAAAAGCAGGTTTCTCCTGCTATATCGTCGCTAAGCAAATGCCTCGAAGATGAGCCCGATAATCTAGATTGCCGCTGGGAGATCGGCTGGGCCTACTGGCTGCGGAGTGATTGGAAAGAAGTGATTGCTCACTGGGAATTGGTCGAGTCTGCGGACCCCGAGCGGAGTGGACTGAGGCAGCATCTCCGACAGGTCAGAGACCAGCACAAGCTGCAGGACATGATTCGTGCAGGCCGAGCGGGTGTACCCAAGACCCACCGCTCGGAGGTCCCAGAGGGCACGATCGTGCGGATTCGTGCGGTCGGTGATCTGATGATCGGCACGGACTTCCCTGCTGGCGTCCTACCCGACAATGACGGTGCGGACTCGTTCAAGGCTGTGGCTCCGATCCTTCGTGACGCCGATCTCACCTTCGGTAACCTCGAGGGCCCCCTCTGCGATGGAGGCAAGACCAACAAGTGCAAGCCCGGGGCGCCCGAGGGATCCTGCTACGCCTTTCGCATGCCTGGACGCTACGCGCCGCTCTTCAAGGATGCAGGCTTCGATCTTCTGAGCACCGCAAACAATCACGCGGGTGACTTTGGGGATGAGTGCCGAGCGCAAACGGAGGCCTTGCTTGATGGTCAGGGCATCGCACACTCTGGCCGACCAGGGGTCATCGCCAGCGTGCAGCGACAAGGCCTGAAAATCGCCATGATTGGCTTTCATACCTCTTCGGCGACCCATGATGTACGCGACATCGAAACCGCGAGTGCTCTGGTGGCACACTCCAGCGCGTCTCATGACCTCGTCATCGTGAGCTTTCACGGCGGCGCGGAAGGCGCCAAGGCCATCCACGTCCCTCACGGTCCAGAGACCTTCTATGGCGAAGATAGGGGTAATCTGAGGGCCTTTGCCCACGCGGTCGTCGACGCAGGGGCAGACCTGGTGCTTGGACATGGGCCTCATGTGCTGAGAGCGATGGAGATCTACCAAGGCCGACTCATCGCCTATTCTCTCGGTAATTTTGCGACCTACGGACGGTTCAGCCTTCGAGGTCCCAACGGCATCGGTGTGGTCCTTGAAGCGACCTTGGATGCCGACGGCCAGTTTGTGGCAGGAAACCTGATCTCAACCAAGCAAGAGGGCGCAGGCACCGTGACGCTCGATGCCTCTTCTGCAGGGGCAGACATGGTGCGCATGCTCTCAGCCGAGGACTTTCCGACCACAGGAGTAAGGGTGGCTCAAGACGGCACGCTGGCCCACCCATGATCGCCGCTAGAACTCGTAGAGCGCTGAGGCGCCCAGCTGGGGACGGATGGTGTAGGTTTCCTGCTGCTCAAACCTGCTGAAGGGCTTCATGTGCCACATCCGCCCCTCAAACCGAATCCCCAAATCCTTGTAGCGAAACATGAGGTCTGCGCCCCAGTTGATAGCAGGATTGAACTGACCCTCAAAGCGGGAGTCTGCGTCAGCCACCCAAACGGGGCCGAATCCGGCACGCACGATGATGTCCCAGAGAAAGTCTCCCTTGTTTCGATGCGGAATTCGAAAGCCAGGGTCGACGTAGACTCCATGGCGGAGAACCCAAGGATTCTCTCCTCCGGGGTCCGTTGCAGCGGAGGGTGCACCGAACGCCCCCACATCCACGAAAATGGACTGAGTCAGCCGAGAGTCAAATCCAACTTGCACCTGAGCATTGCCTGGCGTCCATGCACCTCCGACACGAGCCCGGTTCTGGGCCGTGTTGCCCCGCGCAGCCAAGGCCGACTGAGCAAGCCCCAGCCCTAACAAAAGTCCGATCAGTCGCTTCATTCGTGCCTCCGACAGAGGGGCTCTATTCGATGGTGGCTTGAGAGGGGAATTCGTTCACCTCCCGCACATGGTCAAAAACTTTCCCCAAGGCCGAAAGGTCATGCACTTCGCCTTCAAGTCGCGGAACCTGCCACATTCGCTGGCCATGCTTCAGGAGTTCACCAACGCTCTTGGCAAGCTCCTGCTCCGACATCGAGAGCCCCTGCAGCCGACGGTGGTTGGCTCGAAGTCGCGCCATGAGCTGGCTTGCCGTGTGCTCGCTCAAGTCTTGAGCCAAGTCATCGGCTAGCGCCAGCAGAGTCACCTTTGGGTCGATCTCACGGCCTAGCGTGGGATGCATCTGGTTCATCAAGACCCCTGCGCAAGGCATGGACCGACCCGCGAGCTCGGCCAAGAAGTAGCGTGCGACCGCCACGGACGGCTCATTTGGTGCGCAAACCACGGTGAAGGTCGTTCCCGGCTTCGAGAACAAGGCAATGACGGCCTCATGTCGCTCGCGAAATCCATCGTAGAGGTCTCTAAAGATGAAGAGAAACTCCGCCAACTCGTCGAGAAACTCTCGTCCGAAGATGTACCCCAGAAGCTTGAAGACGACCGCGCTCGTCCCTTTGAAGAGCCTGCCCACCAAGCGCTTCTCTTCGTAGGGAGCCAAGAACCAAGACAGAATTCGCTTGTCCAGAAACTGCACCAGTCGGCCAGGGGATTCCAGGAAATCCAGCGCATTCTTCACCGGTGGGGTGTCGAGCACGACCAAGTCGTATCGCCCCGAGGTGACCACCTCGAAGAGCTGCTCCGTTGCCATGTACTCCTGGCTGCCGCCAAACGAGTCCGAAACGTGTCGATACACCCGATTGTTCAAGATGCGCGTTCGAGTATCCTCGTCTGGACTCACACGGTTGATCAGCGCATCGAAGGTGCTCCGCGTGTCCAGCATCATGGCCCAGAGTTCGCCTCTGACATCACCATCAAGCCGAATGCGGGTCTCTTCGTTTCCAAACTGGTTCAAGCCGAGAGAATTGGCGAGTCGCCGGGCAGGGTCGATGGTCAAGACAAGAACACGTCGACCTCGCCGGGCTGCAGCAAGGCCTATCGCGGCCGCGGTTGTGGTCTTGCCAACCCCGCCCGATCCCACACATATGATGAGTCGTTGCTCATCGATGAGTGACTCCATGCTCATACGTGACCTGCAGTCTGGCGCTCGGTAAGCATGCGGCGACGGAGCGCACCCGCCATCTGCTGGGTGACCCGGACGGGACCTCCCTGAAAGCCGCCCAACACGCCGAGCCGAGGAAAGGGCACGACGGTCACGCCAATCTCTGAGTGAAGCCGCCCCAGAGAATCCGCTGTGGCCCGCTCAAGCTCGGCGTCCCAGCGTCCCGCCAGGAGGAGTTCTTGAGCCTCGTCGGAGAGACCATGAGCGGCCGACAGTCTGGCCAAGAGCTTGTGCTCATCGTCCGTCATGGTCGGTGCTGCACACCGATTCAAGAAGACCAGAGGCACTTTGAGATCCGGCAGAATTTGACCCAAATTCTCGTAGAGCTCAACCGTCTCATTGACCACCATCTCTTCCGGAAGCGCAACGATGCCCATGGCCGTGTCGGGGCCGCGGAGGACCGCCATGATCTCCCCAGCCCGATCGTGAATCGGTCCTGTCCGCATCAGTCGGTGAGCCGTGTCGGGAATCTTGAGCATCCCAACGGCATGACCCGAAGCCGGCATGTCCACGATGACCTGATCGAAGTCATCCAGGTGACCAATGACCGAGGAAAGAATCACAATCTCCCTCGCGCCGGGTGTCACATCGAGAAAAACAGACACCATGGGGTTGTTCAAGATCATGGTGACGATTCGAGAGATCCGAACGGTACGATCGAGCCAGTCTCGAAGCGCTGGCTTGAAGGTGATGTTGGAGGCCCAGACGTTCTTGGCAACCTCGACAGGTTCGTCGGTGATGGCCTTACCGAATGCTTCCGCAAGAGCCGATCTCTGCGCATCAACCTCCACCACGAGCACGCGACGCCCGGCCTCTCCCGATGCGAGACCCAGCGCTGCAGCAACACGGGTCTTTCCTGTGCCCCCCTTTCCGGTCAGCATCAGTAGACGCCGCTCGCTAAACTCCTGAAGTCTCACGTGGCCAACGCATCGGTAAGACGCAGCCTCGACCAAGACACGGTGGCTAAAACAGGTCGGGGGTGTCTCGGCTGCATTGTGGGGTCGAAACTGAAGGTGAGTGACTTTGGCAGGTGGAGTCTCATTCGCGGGGGTTTAACGCCCACATGACTGGGCGGATTCCCAACGCCTGAGCTCAGACATCAAGGTTCTTGACGTTCAGTGCGTTGTCTTGAATGAAGTTCCGCCGCGGATTGACCTCGTCCCCCATCAGCACGCTAAAGATGTGATCGGCGCGCGTCATGTTCTCCACCGATACCTTCATGAGCGTTCGCGTCTCTGGATTCATGGTCGTGTCCCAGAGCTGGTCCGGGTTCATCTCACCCAGACCCTTGTACCGCTGAATGTCGTAGCCGCGCCGAGCCCCTTCGAGCACGGTGTGCAGCAACACCCGCCACGACTGGATGGGCGCGAGCGCTCCGGTCATGACAAGGGGCAGGGGAAGGGCTTCGTGCAGGGAGTCCACCAGACGGATGAGCCCTTCTGCATCGGCCGATGCCGGGCGCAGAGAGGTGCGCCGCTCTTCGCCATTTCG
>CAZKOI010000058.1:0-13990 GCA_964554315.1 uncultured Enterobacterales bacterium
GAATCCCTCGCTGTCGAAGCTGCCGAGATCACCGGAGTAGAGCCATCCGTCACCGTCCAGCGTCGCTGCCGTTGCCTCCTCATCTTTGTAGTAGCCGAGGAAGATGTTGCGGCCCTTAGCCAGGATCTCGCCATCGTCAGCAATCTTGACGTCGATGCCTTCAAGTCGCGTACCGACGGTGCCAAATCGCGTCTGGCCCGGAAGGTTGAAGGTGGTCGGACCGGATCCCTCCGACTGTCCGTAGACCTCCATGATCACCACGTCGAGGCTGGACATAAACTCCAGAACGTCGGGGGCGATGGGGGCCGCACCACTCACACAAATGCGCGCGTTTCCCATGCCGATGGCGGGCTTGAGCTTGGAGAAGATGAGCTTGGTCGCGAGCTTGTATTTGAGAGCGAGGAGGCCGCCAACGGGCTCTCCGTGGCATCGGCGCCGGGACACCTCGGCGCCGGTCTTTCGAGCGAAGTTGACCAGCTTGAGCTTGACGCCTGTCGCCAGCTTCAGCTTTGCTGAGATCCCGGCGTGGAACTTCTCCCAGACGCGTGGAACACCGAAGAAGACCGTGGGCTGAACCTCCTTGAGGTTGTCGGGCATCTTGTCGATGCTCTCGGCAAAGTAGACCCGGGCGCCTGACGTAATCGGGGCGTGCAGCGTGAACATCTGCTCCGCAATGTGCGACAGCGGCAGGTAGGAAAGGCTGGTGTCGGTATTCGTCTGCGAGACGATTCGAACGGCGGTGTCAGCGGTCCACGCCAGGTTGTCGTGGCTCAGCATCACGGCCTTGGGAGGACCGGTCGTGCCCGAGGTGTAGATGAAGGTCGCTGGCGCAGAGGGATCAAGCTTCGCCACGGATTCGTCGATCTGCGACTCGTCGATGCTTTCGCCCGAGGCGAGGAAGTCTTCCCATGTGATGGTGTCGTCGCCCGTGGCCTCGGCCCCGGACATCATGACCACGGTCTTCAGGTGCGGAAGCTCCGACCGGAGAGACGCGACCTTCTCGCGTTGGCCCTCATTCTCCACCAAGATGATCGGCGCCTCGGAGTGATTCAGGATGTAGGCGATCTCCTCAGGAGAGCAGGTCTGGTAGATGCCTGCGGGGATCGCGTTGATGGCCATGGCTCCAAGGTCCATCTCGCACCACTCTGGCCGATTGTTGCCGAGGATACAGATGACCTGACCGCTCTGAACGCCCGAAGCGAGGAGTGCGCGTGAGACGCGGCGAACGTTGGTCGCGTAGGTCGACCAGCTGGTCGGGACCCAGTCTGCGCTCCCGCGTACGTAGTATGCGGGGTCGCTTGCGCGTGACTTTGCTTGCTGAAACAGGCGGGCAGGGATGGTGTTTGCGGCCATGGAAGATCCTCCTTCAGGTCAGAAGAACGAGGGTAATCCAGGAAATCGAACGAGGCCATTCGATCGCCTCATCGGTCAGAGGCCTCGAGGTGAACTCTCCAGCTTCTCCGAAATCCACTCATCGATGATGACTTGCCGGTTGGCCTCCCGCTCCTGTATCTCCGACTCCAGCTCCACTAGGTGCTCCCGAATACGCTCAAGTCGAAGCTGGCGGTGAGCCTGCTTGGCATCAAAGATGTCCTCGGCCAAGGCCTCGACGGCCTGCCTCGCGCGATCCTTATCGGATTCAGCAGCACCTCTGTAGTGCTCGAGCGCTTCCCGCATTTCCTCTTTTAGGGCGCGCATCTTTTCTTTCTCCGCTTTGATCTTCGGGTCGGCGTCGTCCATGTTGCTGCCACCGCTGAGGTGGTGCCGCACGCGACGGAGCGCATGGTGAAAGGCCTTGGGATCTTCGTCGCGCAGCCGAATCAAGTGGTCATACTTCTCGGGGTGATGCTCCTTGATTCGCTCCAAGATCTCGTGATGCTCGACGCCTCCGCGAGCATGGGGGGGCTTGGCCCATGAGGGACCGGCCAGAAAAAGCAGGCCTGCGCTGACGATGGTGGCGGCGATGTTCATGTTTCCTCCAAGGTGAAAAGGGCAAGCTCCATCTCCAGAGACTCCAGCTCGTCATCGAGTGGAGCATCGAAAGGAAGAGCATCAAGGGTGATGGTTTGGGTGGGCGCAGTGGGCACCGAGCTGCTGTTATGGGGCGTAAATTGAAGCGCGAGAAGAATGCTCGCTGCGAGGAGAAATGCGGCGGCATAGCGGTTCCATCGCCCTTCCTGCGGACGGCCAGCGGCGGGGGAGGCAAGGTCCAGAGAGCCGAGGGTTTGCAGGTGCTCCGCCACCGTTCTTCGGCAAGATGAGCACTCGGAGATGTGGGCCTCAAAGTCGGGTGGGGCTTCGCCGAAGGCCGCGAGAACCGCAGTGGTCTCAGTGTGCGGACAAGTCATGATGTCTCCTCGATGAGCTGGGCGGCGATCATGTCCGCCCGAATCCGCCTAAGGGCGCGATGCATGCGACCCAGCGCCGTGTTGATGGGGACGCCCTGTCGCTGTGCGATCTCCTTGAACGAGAGGTGAGCGTCGAGCCGAAGGTGAACGACCTCTCGTGTCGGTGCATCCAAGCTGGCGAGGGTTGCCTGGTAGCAGCGGTGGACGTCGGCCGCGAGTCGTGACTGGTCGGGCGACGATCGCACCGGTGGTGAAGGGGTAGGGTTCGCTGCATCGCTCACCATGTGAATTCGGGCGGAGCGACGCCGGTGATGGTCGATGATCAGGCGACGTGCCACCTGGAATAGCCAGCTCTTGAAGGTGCCCCGCTCGTCATAGGAATGCAGGCTCTGGCTGACTCGCGCCCATGTCTCCTGGTAGAGATCCTCGGCCTCGCGCCCGACCCGATTGACGAGCATGCCCATGAGGGCGGTCCGATACCTCGCCATAAGGGCAGGGATGGCCTGGGGATCGCCGGCATGGTGGGCCTGAATCAGTGCTGCGTCGCTCATCATGGTTCAGAACGTGGGCATTGCGCCGATATTGCGGAGACCAAGGTTTTATTTTCCTTTGTCGATGTAACCCAGGCTCTCGAGGTCCCCCGCGACCTCCGCGTCGAAGCCCTCGATGGCGCTATCCAGCTCCGAAGGAATGGGGGCAAAGGCGGAAGTCATGGTCAGCGTTCGCCCTCCGATTCTTGCGCTGAGCAAGACGTCGGCTTGGCCAGGCTCCGGGCGCTCTCGACCAATGAGGGTCACGGTGTGGGTCTCTGTTCGCTTGCCGATCGTGAACTCGACGTCGACGGTCTCTGGGAGCTCATCCCAGGAGGGCAGCGCAAAGACCTCCACCATCCCGGCCTGCTTGGGCCATCGCGCAACCAACTGGTCGGGCTGGAGGTCGACCTTAGCTTTGCCGCGCATGGTGGGGTCATCTCCGACCCAGGCGCCGGCGATCGAAGCCTTGATCTTGACCTTCGCGCTTTCTGTGGACGAGCTCTTGTTTAAGACCATCCGAAACACGGGAGCAAAGGGTCGCTCGAGCGCCTCGGAGATGGCCTCTCGCAGCGGAGAAGGATCGTAGGACGCGATGATATTGGTCTGTTCTCCGGGGTCGTTGGTGAGGTCGAAGACCTCCTCCTCGCCCTCAGAGATGGTGTACTTGTAGCCTCCCTCCAAGGAACCCCACCGACGAAGCCCGTAGAGCGGTCTGCCGAAGCTGAGAGGTCGGTCCTCAAAGCGCTCGCGGGCGGAGCCGTCGGCCAGGCCCCGGAGATCTTCTCCGACCATACCCGAGGCGTCGACGCCGGTCATTGCCGCGAGCGTTGGTGCGACGTCCAGAAGGCTGGTCGGTGTGTCAAACCGGCCGGGCTTCACGCCAGGCCCGCGAAGGATCATCGGTACGCGAAGGAGTTCATCGTAGAGCGTGTGGCCATGCTCGAAGCCACCGTGCTCCCAGAACTCCTCTCCGTGGTCAGAGATGATCATCACCACGGCATCGTCTCGAAGCCCCTCCAGGAAGTCGGAGAGCTGGTCGTCGATGTAGCGAAGGTTGTTGTCGTAGCGTCCGCGGACGTAGGCCTTGGCGACCTCACCACCTTGCTTGACCATCCGCGTGACCTCGTTCCGAAGAAAATAGCCGGCAGCATCGACGCCCGGGGGAACCTCATCCACAAACAAGGATCGGTATGCGGGAGGCTCGGTGTAGGGCAGGTGCATGTCCATCAGGTGCAGCAGGAGAAAGCTGGGCTGGTCGCTGTGGGCTGCGAGGAACTGCTCAGCACGGCTGATCTGGACGGAGCCTTGGGGCCAGTTGATGCATCGGTGCATGCCCCAGCCCTCAGCCATCTCGAAGTTTGAGGACAGATAGACGTTGCCTGCGACCATCGCGGTCGCCCAGCCTGCCTTCGCGAGGCGATCCTGCAGGCGGTCAATCTTGTCCCAACGCTCGGGGTGGGTTCCGGTGACCATGGTTCGAGCAGAAGGCAGCGTCCACGGTGCGACGGAGCGTCCCTGGGTGAAGACGGCAGCGTCCTTGGCCCATGCATCCAGACGAGGCGTGGTGTCCCTCGGGTAGCCATAGAGGCTCATCGCGTCTGCCCGGAGGGTGTCGATGAACACCAACACCACCTGTGGAGCACGCGCTTCCGCGCTGTACACGGTGGGCTCAGCAATAAAGACGTAGTCGAGATCCGCGTGCTCGCCCGGGTGGGATCGCAGCCCGAGAGTGAGCGATTGGCCGGAAAATTCCGAGAGGTCCACGCGATGGGTCTCGAAGCCGAGATCCAAGGGCACGGTCGCCAAGGCTCGCGCGGTCTCGCCGGCATGAACCTCGACCAGCAGCTCGGCCCCATCGGATGCGGTGTCGGCTGAGGCGGCCTCAGGCGGAAGAATGGCCGCGCCAAAACGAAGAATGCCGCCCTCAGGTACGTCGACAGCGAAGCGAACCTCGGAGGGTGCTGGAAGGAACAGGCCGTGGCGGCTGGTGTCGCCGACCTGGGTACTCCTGAAGACAAAGTCGGAGAGAGAGGCGTCGCTCATGCTCCGATTGAGGTCTTTTTCACGGTCCTGGGCCCGCCCGTATCGGACTTGGTACTCTCCCGGCTGCGGGGGGCCATCTTCGACAGGGCGACGAACTTGAATAGCGTCCGCGGTAAAGGCCCATGTGCCCGCCTTTGGTGAGGCTGCGAGACCGTCGGCATGCTTGAGCTTGTCGGGAGTCTTGCCGTCGTGGGTATGCTCAAGTCGCATTCCGGAGGGCGGCCGGTGGAAGAACAACGTTCGCGGTCGCACGGGGAGGGTCGACTCCCATGTTCGGACACCGTTGACGGTGTGAACGATCCGCCAAGGCCCCTTGACGGGTGCAGCCTTACCGACCTCTCGGCGGGATTGCTCGGCAATCTCCATCGATACGACCCGCTCGGGGTGTCGGCTCAGCAGAAGGGGTCCGGCAGACGCGACAGTGGCCACCCCGCCCAAGAGCCAGGTGGCCACAGCATGCCCGATGATGCGTCGCATCGATCAGGCTCAGGCTAGTCGCGGCGGCGGTAGGCCAGACCGAGGAGACTCAGGAGCAGGCCAGCAACGCCACCGGATGCGGGGACTGATGAGCAGCCGCCCGAGCCTTCGACGTTGATGAGAAGCTCATCGGCAGAGTAGAGCTCACCGGGTGCTCCGACATTGAGGACCACGCGATACTCTCCCTCTCCGGGGAAGTTGATCTTGGGAGACCATGCACTCACGCTCTGAATCGGCGTGTCGCCGCCCACCTCGAACACATCCCAACGAATGCGCTCGATGCAGCCGTAGACCGAGGTGTCGACCTGGTTGATCATCTGGTAGATGGTGTCTTCAACGGGCTCGTAGGTGAACATGCCCTCGAAGCCATCAGCGGGAGCAGGGGCCTCGCAGACGGTGACATAGGCCAGCTCGCGCTGTGTGAACTTCCACTCGCCGCACTCCGCCTGCTCGCCGGTCACGTTCATGCTGACCGAGTACTGACCGGCCTCGGTGTAGGTGTGACAGACAGGCACGATGATCTTGTTGCCATCTTCGTTCAGCACGAACTCACCGTCTTCATCGACCTCGAATTCGATGGGCTCCTCAGACACGGTTCCATCGCCGAAGTTCCACTCAATGCCGATGCCGGCGTTGCCGTCATCCACCTCAAGCTCAAAGCAGACGTCGAGGGGCGCCCCGCCGTTTCGCTTGGAGTCGGAGTAGAAGGCTGCGTAGGGGCCGTACAGGGCCGTGATGCCCTCGATGTCGTCCTTCTTGAGAGACGATTGGTTGAGCGTACAGTTGGAGTTGGCCCAGTACATGGTGGCGTAGCGCATGTCCAGGTCGGGACAGGCCTCGCCCTCCTCGCAGGAGTGTCCCATGCCCCAGAGGTGGCCGATCTCGTGGGTCGCGACGCCCTCGAGGGAGTAGCCGTTGTTACACTGCCCCGAGCGAATTTGATCGTCGCTGTACCACACCAGGTCATCGTTGAAGATGATGTCCGAGTCGGTCGCGTAGGTGTAGGTGTCGCCCGCCAAGGTGAACGCGATCTCTCCGCCCATCTGAGGAAGCGTCAGCGTGGCGCCGAGGGTGCCGGTGCCGAGCTCGTCCGCGGGGTCGTCAAAGTAGAAGGTGTTGATGTTGTCGAAGGTGTAGCCCGCGTTGTGACCCTCGCGGACACCCATGTAGGACGTGGTCAGCTCCGCACAGGGGGCGTCTGCTTCCCAGTGAGCCCAGGCCCGCTGAAGGACGTCGACCTCTGTCTGCTCGGTGTCGGACCAGCTGTCCTCGTAGGAATCGGACATCCACCACTCGAACGGGAAGTAGTCCCGGTCAAACACACGGCGGGTGTGGCGCCACGCGTGAGCGGGCTCAGCCATCATCAGCGGAAGAAGCAATGCAGAGATAGTCATCGTGCCACCTCAATCTTGTTGATGGTTTGCAGACGCTCGATGCTGACACCGGGAATCGCTTGGCCGTCCCAGCCTTGCTGGACGCGGTCTTGGATGCGCTCGACAAAGTCGCTCAGGTAGATCCGATCGTCCTCCGCAGGCAGCGGGATGAATCGATGATCGTATTTTTGGTGAGCGGGCGGCGCGAAGCGTGTGACCACATGGAGCTGGGTGTAGGGGTCCATCCGAGTGGTGAACTTGCCCTGGCTCAAGCCAACGGTTGTGGTGCGCCCGTTCCCCAGGGTCTCAAGGAAGAAGATGGCGTCTTCGCCAATGCTGAAGCGTGCCGTCCCTGCCATCCCGGTGGTGTTGCCGCCGAAGCGCCCACCGATCTGGTCGACGATGTAGGCCTTCACAGCGGTGTCGCCTTTGTAAGTCTCCCGAACCTCGACCTGCGCGCGGGTCCAGACAACGCCCTTGGTGTCTTCCTCGGTCCAAACCTCCGTGACAACGCCATGGACGACAGCGGTTGAGGCGTCGACCATCTGATCTTGACTCAGTGCGACCATCGATGTGGCGCTCGCGGGCAAGGAGCCCAGCACGCCCATCATCGTGGCGAAAGAGAGGATGTTCTTCATGGGGTCTCCATTTAGCTAGGGTGGGCAGGCCCCGTGTCGGGGCTCCACTCATCAGGTAGTTTAGCGCGTAACACCTAGGTGCCGCAGGCGCAGGATCTGAGCGTGAGAAGAGATTTTTTCGATCGGAAAAAGGGGGATGGGGGCGGCGCAGCAACCAACCTTGCTGCGAGGTCAGTTCTATCGTGGTACGTAGGGCTCACTCGTTAACGCGGGGTCAGTCCCGTTAACCCTTCAAGGGTTTACTTGACTGTCTGTGCGGCAACGCCATATGCCACGAATGCTTTCGTATCGCTGACCACGTCCCCCAGGGACAGCAATAAGGAAGGGCCCATGCCCCGACTCATGAATCTGCTGAAGATGCTTATGATGCTCGCCATCGTCCTCCCGGGCGCAGCGCGGGCGTCGGCCACCGCCGGAACCGTCAAGGGTGTGACCGTCGATGAGGGAGGGCTGCCGATCCCGGCGGTGCTGATCACATTGACGTCCGAAAACCTCATGGGCCAGCGCCAGACGGAGACGGACGCCAACGGGCGCTTCTACGTCGCGGAGCTTCCGCCCGGCAAATACGATCTGACGGCCGAGAAGGCGGGGTTCACGAAGAAAAAGTTTGAGAACCTTGAGGTCAACGTCGGACGGAACACCATCCTCACGGTTGAGCTCCCGCTCCAGACCGCTGGCGTGGAGATGGTGATCGAGGAGACTCGGCCGACCATCGACACAGAGTCCGCGACGCGGGGGTCGGTGCTCACCAAGGAGTTCCTCGATCGCATTCCAGCGGGTCGCTCGTACCAACAGGCCGTCCAGATGGCCGCGGGTGTCACCGGCGGATCAAACGCCAACATCGCGGGTGCGAGTTCGAACGAGAACACCTACATGCTGGACGGTGTGAACATCACTGACCCGGTCACAGGAACGTTCTCCCTGAACTTCAACTACGACGCCATCGAGCAGATCGAGGTCCTCACCAGCGCCTTCGACCCTGAGTATGGGTACAACCTGGGCGGGTCGATCAACGTGGTCACCCGGTCGGGTGGTAACAGCCTTGAGGTCAACACAGGTCTCTACTACACCAACGGCAACTGGGCGCCCAAGCAAGACGCTCGGTACGCCTCGGACGGAGCCTTGCTCGCGCCCACAGACTTTGACACTCAGCGCGAAATCCTCCGCGCCGGCGCCACGGTGTCCGGACCGATCATCCGCGACCGTGTCTGGTACATCGCTTCGTATCAGTACAGCCGCTCACTGATCTCCAACGTGGGAATCGATCTGCCGCGGGACTTCGATGGACACTATGTGTTCACCAAGCTGACCGCGCAGCCGACCGCTGAGCACCGCATCACCGTGATCGGACAGGCGGACCCCTCGAGCATCGACAACATGCTCCAAGGTGACCGCTTCGTGCAGCCCGATGCCCAGATGCGTCAGGCGCAGGGCGGCTACCTCACCTCGCTTCAGTGGGACTGGTTCATCTCTCCGGAGATGTTCCTGGAGACCAAGACACTGCTCCAGAAGAGCTACATCGAGGTCACCTCGGTGCCGTGTACCCACGACGGCGACCTCGGGTACAACCCGTGCGAGACCACGGAGCATGAGAACGAGATCGACTTCTCTACCCCCGCTCGTCTCGGCCGGTACAACGCCTTCAGCCGTGGAAACTCCCCGTACTTCATGTACGACGACCGCTGGCGGATGTCGATCGACTCGAAGTTCTCCCTGCTCCAGCTCGAGTTTGGTGGAACTCACGACCTCAAGACGGGCTTCACCTACGCGCACACAGCCTGGGACTACAGCCTCGGCTACGCGGGCAACCTCTACTTCTACGACGTGAACGCGGTCACCTACGACCCGGACACCTTGTCCAACTGGTACTGGATTGAGACCACGGGTCCGTTCAGCACGACCGCCAAGGCCGATCACCTCGGATTCTTTATCCAGGACGTCTACAAGCCCATCGACAACCTGACCTTCCGCTTCGGTACTCGGTTCGACAAGTCGGTCCTTCGGAACGACCTCGGCGAGAAGATCGTGGACGTCGGTCTCTGGGGACCGCGCTTCAGCGTCATCTGGGACCCATGGTCGAACGGAAAGACCAAGATTGTGGGTAGTGCCGGGCGCTTCAACGCCTCGGGTCGGCTCGCGGTGGCGGATTTCATGAGCCAGGGCGGCACTGGCGCGAAGCTCAACCTCGGCGAGTACTTCGGCGAGTTCGAGGGCCCCGCGACCAACAACTACGCGCACTGGCCCAACGAGACCAACCGCTCGCTGGCCAAGAACCTCACCTCGCCCTACTCCGATGAATTCAGCGTCGGTGGAGAGCGCGAAATCATCCAAGATCTGGCCATGCAGCTGTACTTCACCGGGAAGTTCACGCGGAACCTCTGGGCAGCGGATGACACCAACCTGATTTGGGATGAGGACGGCTTCAACGTTCTCGGGACTCGCACGGGCAACTCGGGCGAGCCCCACTACCGCCTCCGCAGTCCGAACATTGCGCAGCGGAACTACTTCAGGACGGACCTTGGTCTCCGCCGAAACATGGCCGATCGCTGGGCCGTGGAGGCTAACTACTCTCTGACCTACTCGAAGGGTACGGTTCAGAACAACCCATCCTCCGTCCTCGCTGTGTCCCCGCAGGTCAAGCACTACATCGACAGCAACCTCTTCACCGACGTTCGCCACGATGTGTCGGCGGGATTCTCCTGGGACATCCCTGACGACCCGTGGACAACCCGCCTGGGCGGCGTGATCTTCTACGAGAGCGGAAACCCCCTGAGCCGCTACTACAGCGGTGGCTACGTCGAGGGGAACAGCCTCCTCAAGCAGACCGCCGGAACGTATGCTCGCGAGGAGTCGTGGTGGAGCGTCAACCTCAAGGTCGATCAGGCCGTTCCCGTTCGCAAGGGTAAGCTCTGGGCGGTGGCCGAGGTCTACAACCTCTTCAACAACCGTCAGGGTGACTCGGCGTACGTGTCGGGCCAGAACCGATGGATCATCGCGGGTCGCCAGAGCCCCATCGAGCTCATGCTCGGTGCCCGATACGAGTTCTAAGATGAAGCACATTCAACACATGATTGGTTTTTCTGCACTCGCATTGAGCGGCTGCAGCTTCGATGAAGGCCTCCGCGAGCAGGACCTGACCGGTAAGATCAGAATCCCGGTCGAGGCGCTGACCTCCCTTCGGCTCATTGATCCGGATGGCACGCCCATCGTCGAGGAGGGGTTCACCCTTGACGAAGAAGGCAACCCGGTGATGGACATCACGGAACAGTTCGGCCTCATCGGGCCGGTCTACATCGGCGGCTTTCCGTCGGTCGAGGAGGGCCACTACGACTACCCGCACCCAGAGATGGGTCCGATCCTCGATCCCGATCGTCCCGGGAATACTTACCCGTATGGTGGAACGACCGTGGGTCGCTTCGACTATGCCTGCTACGAGCAGCTCCGCTGCAAGGTGGTGACGGGTCGGTACGACAGCTTCCAATCCATCATCGACTTCTTCTCTGATGTCGTCCAGGAGCCCATCATTGGACCGGATGGCGCGCAGGTTCTCTCAGGCGCGACCTATCAGGAGCACTGCTTCAGCACGGAGTATGTGACGTCGGACGACGAGCTCTCCTTCGTGGACGACGAGCCCTACGAAGATGTCAGTCCCTACTTCAAGCCCTACTTCCGCTTGAACGACGATGGCACGCACTATGTCGCGGATGTCACCGTCCCGCACACGCTGTTTGTCGAGGACATGGAGCTCTGGGGATGGGTGGACATGCCCTCTGCTCGGTACAACTTCACCACGTGTGATACCGAGGCCGGGTCCAGCTACTACCGGTACACCGAGCAGTACATGGAAGGGTCCAGCTACCCGGATCTCCTCAACTTCCCTGGCACCTACATCGATGAGGGCGACTGGATTGCGGAGCCGGTCATCATGGGTGACGCGGACGAAGAGTTCACCATTGACTTCAACTTCCACTTCGAGGGCTAAGCCATGTTTGGAATGGTCAGTGTCATTTTCTTGAGTGCGCTCTCTGGCTGCGACCGGAACGCCGATGCCTTGATCCCAGACGAGTCGGATCAGTTCCCAGCCGTCATTGAGATCGGAGAGCTTGAGGTTGTTGATAAGAACACCCTGAACTTCATCATCGACAAGCAGCAGGGCACCCTCGCCTACATCAAGCCGACGCTCGATGACTCGACCCCGCTGCTGATGGGGGACGCTGAGACGGAGGTCACAGGCGTGCTTGCCGCAGGTTTCGAGTTCAACGACTGTCCTGAGCTTGAGGCGGAGCTCAACGGACTCACCGAGAAGGAGCGCTATCAGTGGTACCTGGACCACGGCACCATTGATTGCGAAACCTTCAAGCTCAACCCTAATGCGGACAACAACCGCGACGCGCTACCGTTCTTCTATGGGCAGCTGGGTCGTGCACCGGATCTCACCAAGGGCGGCGCCACCTTCACCTTCATGGGGACCGGCGACGATGTCTGTGTCATCCTCGACCCCGAGACGGTGTTCTGGAATCAGTCCATCGCTCCAGCGAGCCGTACCGACCAGTACGCCTACCCCGATTACTTTGATGATGACGGGGACCTTGATCTCTACGGAGGCATGAGCAGCTACTACACCGGGTCACCTGGCGTCGAGATTGGAGACTTCCGCGGCTTCTACACGGATAGCAAGGGCGAGCTCATCGAGATCCAGTACGGGGAGTGTAACCAGACGGGCTACGGCGGCGTCGATGGCGCTCACGCGGGGCGCGCGAAGCCAGAGTTCTGTACGATCGACACCGACCAACAAGAGGGGGTGGAGTTCACGATCGTCATGGAGACTTGGGCGGTGCCGCTTGATGATGGAGTTCTCTCCTTCGGCGTGGCGGTCATGAACGAGCGCTGCCCGCGGGTGGATACATCAGAGTGCTTCATTCGCACGGAATCGCTCGATGCGGACGGCAACCCGAAGGCCTGCACCGACAAGCTGGAGTTTGCTCAGTGTGACGGCAAGCTCGGGTCATTCTGCTGCGCTAACCCGGAGATGTGTGGCGATGAGAATGTTGTTGACCCGGGGCTCTGCGAGGACCTGATGGTGGTTGATGACGCGAAAGTCACCCGAGACGAATGGTGTGAGGCAAACCCATCGCTGTGCTGCGATAGCGGCGAAGAAGTCGAGATTGAGGGAAGCACGGGCGGTGGCGGTAGTGGTCCTGGCCTGTAGGGCGAGCCACGATAGTCACAGAGGGCGGCCCAGGGGCCGCCCTCTCTATTTCTGATGAGAAGAGCCGGTCAGCGGGAGGGGCGGTGGGCTCGGGGTGCCATCTGCCCTCATCAGCCGAACCGCTGGCTGGTCTGTCATGACCCAGGTGGCGCCGGAAAGCGTCTCATCGGACGCCCCTCTCCAGAGAGGAGAGATTCGGACGGGTCGGCTGTGAGCATCGGTGTGCGCAATCTGAGCGTGATCGATGGCGTGCGGGCGAACCAGGGCCCAGTCGACGTGCCCTGCGGCATTGACGTTGGTCAAGAGTGACATGGGCTTAAAGCGGGTGACGGTCCGTAGGGTCGGTGAAGTGGGTCCTTCGATCACTGCGGCGATGAGCTGATCGGTCTCCCCTCGGGGCGACCGCACACATACCGGTAAGACCAGCCTCGATGAGCCGTCAGTCGCCGCCCGACCGCATTTCTCGGTATGAGGCCAGGGCAGTCGAATGGGAAAGGGTTTGTCTCCCATTCGGCTCGCCCAGAGCTGCCCGGAGGCGTCCGTCCAGGTGATCCAGCGCCCGATGCGTTGCTCGGTCCGGGCGGTTGAGAGCTCGGCGGACACCATTCCTTCGACTTGTTGAAGGAAGATCGTTCGACCGCCTTCCGCGAGCCAAAGCTCTGTGCTCTGAGCAACGGGCACTGAGAGAAGCGAGGAGGGCGTACGAGACTGCAGGTCGACGGGTGCGCCAAGCTGGTCCACGTGGTGGGCCTCTAGCGTTACAATTTCAATGCCCCGCGGAGGCATCTTTGCGTCGACGATCGTCACCTGCACGCGAGAGAGCCCCGGCCTCCAGGTATCACTGGTAGGAACCTCAAACGATGTCCGACGCATGCCGTCTGGAGCGATGGTCCACTCTTGGCCTGGGTCGACATCGGGAGGCGTACTGAAGAGCGTTCTGCGGGTGCCCGAGGGGTCCACGGTCTCGAATTGAACCAGCCACGGACGGTTGGTGAGGTCAGGAAAGTTGACGGGGCTAGCATCGGGGTTCTTGACCTCGATGACCACCGGGATCGTCTGCCCATGCACCGCTCGCGTGTGGGTGAGGACCTGAACCTCAGGCGCAGCGTTCGCTGAGCCGGTGCTGATGAGGAGCGCTGTAATCACTTGATGCGGTCCTTCAGCCAGATGATGGCGCCATCGTGACTGTCGATCTCGCCGTCGATTTGAGCCTCTCGGACGGCCTTTATGGCTTCGCCCATGGCGGGCCCTTGTTGGTAGCCAAGCTTGGAGAGATCTCGGCCACCAACCAGCTGTGGCAGAGGATCGGTCGCAATCCCCAGGTGCTGAGCTCGGTCGAGGTTCAGCAATGGCGCCGGGCGGCCCGTAA
>CAZKOI010000059.1:0-13916 GCA_964554315.1 uncultured Enterobacterales bacterium
GGATTGCAGAAGGTAAAAAGTGAACGCCGCTCCCGCGAAGGCGATGACAGACATAGCTTTCATGGGTTGCGATCTCGCCGGTTGGTCAACAATGTCCTTCCTTAGCCACTTAGACTGCCTTAAGTCCATAGTAATGGAAGAGACGCTGCCTGAACGCCTCGACTGCGTGGTCCAACTCGTCCCTAACGGAGCACGGGTGGCCGATGTTGGCACAGACCACGCGCAGATTCCCGTCGCCTTGGTGCGTTCAGGCCGCACGCCTCACGTGCTCGCTATCGATGTGGCCCAGGGGCCGCTTCGCCGCGCGAGGCAAACCTGTGAGGACTACTCCGGACAAATCGAGGTCCGTCAGTCCGACGGGCTCTTGAGTGTTCGGCCCGGGGAGGTGGACTGCGTGGTCCTTGCCGGGATGGGCGGTCTGACGATTGCGCGAATACTGACCGAAGGCCGGGCGGTGTGCAAAGAACTCCAGCGTGTCATCGTCCAGCCTCAGGGGTCTCAGCCCGAGGTTAGGGCGGTGTTGCTCGGCATGGGATGGGCCTGTCTTGATGGCCGTTTGGTTGAGGACCGCGGTAAGATCTACACGGTCGAGGCTTGGGCGCCCTCGTCGGAGCCCCAGCTGTGGTCTGTAGACGATCTCCGGTGGGGTAGGCTCCAGCGCGCGCGGGGGGACGCACTGTACCGACGGTGGATTCAAGGCGAGCTGGCGAACTCCCTACAGGCGCTTGAACGCATGATAGCGGCGGGCCAAGGGGAGCATCCCGATGCGACCCGGCGGAGGGCAGAGGCGCAGGCGCTTCGAGGGGAGCTCGCTAGATGTCAACCGTGAGGCGGAGCATTCCCTCGAGGCGGACGGAGGGACTGTTTGGTGAGAACGGCTGCTGGCCTGTATCGATGGTGCCGAGCGCCCACTCGAAGGGACCCTCGTAGCGCATCCAGGCGTCAGTTTGGTCGGTTACCTCCATGTCGATGAAGCCGCCCAAGATGCGGAAATCGACATCGTCCGTGCCTGGATCGTCGGCGTTGTTGTCGATGTGCCCGCAGAAGGCTCCTTCTTCCACGCTGACACACTGTGCACCCAGCAGGTCATTGGGGGTAAAAGCGACCATCTCGGTGCTTGATTCCGGCGGATGAAAGTACAGCTGGATGTGGTAGTTGGGCGCCTCACCTTCGGCCGTTTTTGGCGCGAAGCGGGTCGACCACGCGGCGCCGCTCATTTGGTTGAAGGTGGCCTCAAGGCAGTGCCCGTCTAGCGCCAAGACGTCGCTGTTGTTGGTGTAGAGATCGTCGAGCCGGTCGTCGATTCCTCGCGAGTCCAGGTTGGCACAGGTCGAGTGGGTGGGATCTTCATCTTTGCCCTCCGAGCAGGCAGCGACGGTGAGACCAAGGAACAAAGTCAGCATTGCACGGGTCATAGAGGCTCCTGGGATGGGTTTAAGTGATTGGGCCGACCGATGCCCACGGATCGGTTAGCGGGGAGGCTCGTCGGGAGGAAATTGTCGTGGCTCTACTCCGAGTTCTTGCCATTGCAGCGGTGGTCTTTTTTGTCACCCGGTGGCTTCGTCGGGCCTTGACCGCGGGCCCGCAGCAGCGACGGCCCACTTCAAAGCCTTGGTGGGATGATCCCGCGAGGGAACAAGGCTCGAGGCCCAAGCTCAAGACCCTGACCTTCAGGCGCGACCCCCACGAAGTCCTTGGCGTGGACAAGGACGCGAGCGCTGACAAGATTAAGGCAGCCTATGAAGCCCTGCTCGCGCAGAACAGCCCCGAAGCTGTCGCCGAGATGAGCGAGGATATCCAAGCCTTGGCTCGACGGAACACCGAGGAAATCGAAGGCGCCTATCGGGTGCTCACGGAGGAGAAAGTCTGATGCCCATCCCCCTGTCGCGTAGCGCAAAGACGGCCCTCGCAATCCTTGCCTTGGTCTGGTTCACCCATCGGACGGTCGTTGAGATTGTCATTGATTGGATGTGGTTTGATGCAGCCGGCTATCTCGACGTGTTTGAGACCAGCCTCAAGGCTCGCGTCGTACTCTTCCTGGGCGGCATGGTTGTCGCGGCGGCGGTGATCGGTGCAAACCTCAAGGCGGCCGCTCGGTGCGCGCCCATCGATCCGAGGTCATTCCGGCTAGTCAGCGGGGAGATGATGGTCGATCCGGACCGGGTAGCGGGGCTCGCTCGGGTGCTCGGGTGGCTCGTCACGGTCTTGCCCGCACTGGTCTTCGGAATGGTTGCAAGCTCTCTGTGGCTGGAGGTCTTGAGCTTCTTCCACCGAGTGCCGTTCGACGTTGTGGAGCCCGTCTTCGGCATGGACGTCTCGTTTTTTGTGTTCGAGCTGCCCATGATTTCCTTCGTGCGCAGCATCGCCGTGGGCATCGTCGTCATATCGCTCATCGCATCGGGTGTGTATTACTTGTTCCGTCAGTCGACCGTGGGAGGGGGTGGTCAGCCGCTTCCACCCGCGGGGGTTCGACACCTCACTGGCCTCCTTGGCGTGCTCTTTCTGCTCGCTGCGGTGGGATGGTGGCTGGATCGGTTTGACCTTCTCTACCAAAAAGAGGGCGCAGTTTGGGGTGTGGGGTACACCGACGAGCATGCGAGGATTCCGGCGTTTGGACTCATGGCCGTGGTCTCCCTGCTGGTCGGTGGAGCCATGCTCAAGGGGGCCATCTCCGGCTCGCTGAGGCTGCCGGTGACTGCGCTGGGGGGATACTTCATCGCACAGATGCTGCTGGCTTCCGCCTGGCCAGGTGTGGTGCAGGAGTACAGCGTCAAGCCGAACGAGCTTGGAATGGAGTCAGAGTATCTGGAGCGGAACATCGAGAGCACCAGGGCCGCTTACGGCCTGGAGCGGATTGAGGTGAAGCCCTTTGATGCCTCGACTGATCTCACGATGGATGACCTCGAAGCGAACCCCCAGACGGTGGAGAACATTCGTGTTTGGGACGACCGGCCCTTGCTGACGACCCTTCGCCAGATGCAGGAGATTCGCCTCTACTATGACTTCGCCGATGTTGACGTGGACCGGTACATGATCGACGGCGAGTCGCGTCAAGTCATGCTCTCTGCGCGTGAGCTCAACTACGGCAATGTTCCGGCAAATGCGAAGAGCTGGTTCAACGAGCACATGCAGTACACGCACGGCTACGGACTCACGATGAGTCCTGTCAACGTCGTGACACCGGAGGGTCTGCCCGACCTCTTCATTCAGGACATTCCCCCTGTCTCGAAAATCGGTATGGAGATCACCCAGCCTGAAATTTACTACGGCGAGCTGACCGACCGCTTCGTCCTAGTCGGGACAAAGGCGAAGGAGTTTGACTATCCAAACGGAGACGAAAACGCGTATACGACCTACTCGGGAGAGGGAGGCGTTCCTGTAGGGACGACGCTTCGAAAGGCGCTCTTCAGCCTCTACTATCAGTCCTTCGACATCCTCCTCAGTAACTACGTGACTGAGGAGTCGAAGATCATGTTCAGGCGTCGGGTCAAGGAACGGGTGTCCACACTGGCTCCGTTCCTTCACCTGGACCGCGATCCCTACCTCGTGGTTGTAGACGGGCGAATGAAGTGGATGCTTGACGCCTACACGACGACAGACCGGTACCCGTACTCCGAGCCATTCCTCTTGCCCCGGAAGTCCATCAACTACATACGAAACTCCGTGAAGGTTGTGATGGATGCCTACAATGGCACTGTCGACTTCTACGTCGCTGACCCGGCGGACCCGATGATACAGGTCTACAGTCGAATCTTCCCCGGGGCCTTCAAAGAAATGGCAGCCATGCCAGAGGCGCTCGTCAACCACATCCGGTACCCGGCCGACTTCTTCGACGTTCAGGCGGCGATGTACCGGGCCTACCACATGACGGATGCCACCGTGTTCTACAACAAGGAGGACATGTGGGAGGCGCCCAAGGAGCTCTTTGGCGACAAAGAGCAGCTCATGCAGAGCTACTACCTGATCATGAAGCTGCCTGGGGAGTCTGAGGAGGAGTTCATCCTCTTGGTGCCCTTTGTGCCGACCAACAAGGACAACATGATCTCCTGGCTTGCCGCGAGGTGTGACCCCGAACACTACGGTCGCTTGGTCCTCTACCAGTTCCCGAAGCAGCGGCTGATTTACGGACCAAGCCAGATTGAGGCACGAATTGACCAGACTCCGGAGATCAGCGAGCAGATGACCCTCTGGTCCCAGGCCGGTAGTCGGGTCATACGTGGGAACCTGCTTGTGATTCCGGTGGAAGACTCCTTGATGTATGTCGAGGCGGTGTACCTGCAGGCCGAGTCCAGCCAGCTGCCGGAGCTAAAGCGCGTCATCGTTTCATACGAGAACCGCATTGCGATGGAGCCCACTCTCGACGCGGCGCTCCAGAAGGTGTTCATGCGTACTCAACGCCAGACGTCGGAGTCGCTGGCTGCAGAGGCTGGCGAGGACGTTGAGGTCGCTGCCATCACTCGGACCTGGCAGTCCTTGGTGCGCGAAGCGGGAATGATCTTCGAGCAGGCCATTTCCGCGCAGAAGGAAGGGGACTGGACGGGATACGGAGAGAAGATTGGTGACCTGGAGGCCACGCTCTCCGAGCTCCTGACGTCAGCGAATGAAAATTAGGCTTACCCCTTCTCAAATTTGGGTTCAGGAGCGGGGCTCCCGGCCGTAGAGTGGGGGCACACGGAGGCTGCGTTGCGTCGCTATCCCTTTATGGTTCCGGGTTTGGTCCGGCTGACTTCGGGAGGTGGACCGAGTGTGGTGGATCGTCTGAGGGGCGCCATGGAGCCCATCGTGATGGCAATTCTTCACCGATTTGATGACAGGGAGAGCGTTCGTGCAGTCAGCAGCGATGAGCTGCACACCCTCGAGGACGAGGACTTCCCGCGGGAGTGGTGGGTCCGTACTGCGTTCGTTCCAGCCGCGGCCATAGAGCCGGCAAAGGCACGTGAGCGTGCCTGGCTGACCGTAGAATACAGTCGCTGGGAGACCCACGAAGAGTGGACGATGCAGGCGTTCTTTAGGGTTGCTGAGGTCGAGTTCTCGCTGGCGGCAAGCTCGGACGACGCGGAGCCGACGCTAACGCTGGTGGCGTCTCATCTACCCGCTGGCGACATCCGGGTGGTCGAGGAGGTGCTGCGCGCACACTTTGGCGGCCCTTCGACGGGGCTGAAAGCCGGCTAGGCTAGTCCCAGTCTCGGACGGGCACCGTGTAGAATGACTCGAGGGCCTCCGCATGGTGGATGGCCTCGGTATCATCGCTTGAGGGCACGACCGGCTGGAGCACGAGTCGAAGATCTCCGCGCTGTCCTTGGCCTCGGGGGAGCCCCCGTCCCTTGATCCGCATGGTCGTGCCGGGAGCCGCACCCGCTGGAATGTTCACGCGAATCGCGCCATCCGGGGTAGGCACCTTAACCTTGGCTCCCTTGAGTGCTTCTAGCACCGTCAGCGGGACCTGGAGGACGAGGTGAATACCATCCAAGGTGTAGAGGTTGTGAGGCTCGATTTTCAACTCTAGGAGCAAATCCCCAGCCGGTGCGCCATGTTGGCCTGCGCCACCTTTACCGCGGAGGCGAATCGTCTGGCCTGGCTGTACACCTTCGGGGACACCGACCTTGAGGCGCTCTTCGTTCATGGTCCGGCCGGTACCTTCGCAGCCGCTGCACTCCATCTGAAAGCGATGTCCTGCGCCCGAACAGGCCACGCAAGGAAAGTGGACATCCCCAACCTTTGTTCGTCCGGTGCCAGCGCAGGCGGGGCATGCGTGCTTTCCAGCACCTCCTCTCCCGCCACAGTCGCTGCATGCCGAAGGGCGGCGGATCACAACGACCTTCTTGTCACCGGCCAACAACTCTTCGATGGAGCAGGTCAGCACTTGCTCGATGTCGGGCCCTCGCTGCTGCCGGGGAGGCTGTTGGTGCTGAGGACCTCCTCTGAACCGACCCCCGAATGCATTGAGCAAGTCGTCGATGTCAACGCCTCCGCCGCCGAAGCCACCCCCGAAGCCACCCCCGAAGCCTCCGCCACCCGTCGCCTGACGCCACTGACGGGCGGCATCGGGGTTGAATCCCTGCTTGAGCGACTCTGCACCGAAGGTATCGTAGAGACTCCGACGCTGTTCATCGCTGAGGACCTCATAGGCCGTGTTGACCTCCTTGAATCGCTCATCGGCGCCCGGATCCTTGTTGAGGTCGGGGTGGTACTTCCGGGCGAGTTTTTTGTATGACTTCCGGATGGTCGCCTGGTCAGCGTCTCGTGAGATTCCGAGGATAGTGTAGAGGTCGCGCATCTTATGTGTCCGGGACGTTCACAGTTTATGGCTCAGGTGCGGAGGCGCAAGGAGCGCACACCAAACTGTCCACTTCAGCCGGGGCCGTGGGGTCCTTCCAGCCACTCCGCGAGAGTGAGGGCGGTCCAGAGGCGGCGCCTGTGATCGGCCTCACCTGAGAGGTGTTGGTCTATCGTTCGACGGCAGATTTCCGCCGGTATCCACGCCGCGGTCCGTGCAGGGAGGTCATCGAGGAGGTGCCTGCACGGTCCCCTCAGCCATGGACCCACCGGGGTGCCGAAGCCCTTCTTTTGGCGTGTGCGGGCCGCTTCGGGAACAACCCCTCGAGCCGCCTCGCGAAGAACACGCTTCATCGTCTGGCCTCGAATGTGGTGCCCCGTGCCGATCTCGGAAGCAAGGTTCAGGATACTGTGGTCGAGGAAGGGAGAGCGAACCTCAATACCGTGGGCTCCTGCGGCTCGATCGACCTTCACCAGGACCCCATCACTCAAGTACATCCTCTGGTCGAGTCCCATGGCTCGTCCGACAGTGTCGTCCCCAGACTCCGCCCCGACTTCATCGACTCTGTCCCAAACCCTCTCGGCGACGTCCAGCTCCTCCGGTAACCAGCTACCCATCCAGATCTGGTGGCGCCTGGCCCATGGGTATTCAAGACCGTCAACAAATCGCCTTGCCATGTAGTCGCCTGTGACGCCACCGTTTGTGACCGGCAGACGGTTGACCGCGCGACCCAGTCCGTGGCGAAAGAGGCTTGCTGGACCTGCGACACGGTGCGCCAGGTAGGTGGGATAGCCCCCCAGCATCTCATCCGCTCCATCGCCACTGAGGACGCACTTCAGTCCCGATGCTTGCACCGCTTCCATGAGGCACCAAGTGGCGACAAGCGAACTGTCTGCAAGCGGCTCATCCATCGCGGCGGTCACCTTCTGGAGGATGGGGAGCAGGTCGGATGCGGAAAGGTGGGCGGTGGTGTGATGCGCACCGAGGGCCCGGGCGGTCTCGGCGGCAGCATCTCCTTCGTCGAATCCGTTCGCTTGGACCGATACCGAGAAGGTCTGAATCGGGGACCTCGACATGCGGGCACCGATGGCTGCCACCGTACCAGAGTCGAGACCGCCGCTAAGGAGATAGCCGACCGATACCTCCGCTTCAGCGCGCATCTTCACGGCCACTTGCAGAGCTCCATGCAGGGACTTGGCCCACTTCTCGAAGTTGCCAGGACGACCCCCGGCCCACGGAGGGCTCGTCCACCACCGATGGTGCTTGATGCCATCGCGACTGCACTCGATCCAACACCCGGGCTCCACCTTGGCGATGCCCTGCCATATGGTCGACGGTGTGGGCACATACTCGAACAACAAGAAGCTCTGAATCGCTTCGGTGTTGAGCCTGAAGGGTACCCCGTGATGTGCCCGTAAGCCTTTGATCTCCGATGCAAAAGCAACCGTTCCATCCGGTAGCTGTGTCCAGTGGAGAGGCTTCACGCCCACCCTGTCTCGTACCATGAAGAGTCGCCGCTCTTTCGTGTCCAAGACAGCCATAGCAAACATGCCGTGGCACATTGTCAGCGCTCTCTCCAGACCGTTGGATGCGATCAATGCGGCGACCACGGCGGTGTCCGACTCACCGCGGATGGCGACTCCATTGGCAATCAGCTCTCGTCGTAGCGCATGGTGGTTGTAGATTTCGCCATTCAGCGCGACTCGAAACCGTCCGCTGGGGTCACTCGCAGGCTGGCGCCCATCATTGAGTCCAGTGATTGCCAGTCGCTGAACTCCGAGCGCGGCGTAGGCCGAGTGGCCACCGTATCGTCGGGTGGTGTGGTCGTCGGGACCGCGACTCTCCATCGCTCGCACCATCGGCCCCACTGGCGAGGTGTCCACGCCGCTTGCGCGAAACACGCCTGCAATCGCGCACATTAGCGCTCCTCGTCAGACGCTTCGATGCCGACGCCGGAGGCGATTCGGTAGGGGGCACGGCCCTGAATCTCGTAGTGCATGCGAATCAGGACTTCAGCAATGATGCCGAGTGTGACCTCAACCACGCCGAACATGACCAGCATCGGACCGATGACGGTGAGCGCCACGGCGAGAGCATGGTTGGGCCAGACGGTCCAAAAGGCCACAGCGGCCACGCCGGTAACGATGCCCGTGGCGACGAAAAAGAATCCCAGCCAGCCGAAGAAGTAGATGGGGGTGACGAAGAAGTCGCGCAAGAACTTCACCGTGGTGAGGTCCAGCAAGACCTTGAACACTCGGCTGAGTCCGTACTTGGAGGTGCCTCGAACGCGGGGGTGGTGCTGAACAGGGACTTCGATGAGTCTTGCCCCAGCCCAGGTGACGTAGATCGGAATAAAGCGATGCATCTCCCCATAGAGAGGAATTTGCTCAAGGAATTCGCGCTTGTAGGCGCGAAGTGTACACCCGTAGTCGTGAAGAGGGACGTTGGAAAGACGCGAAATGAGCGCGTTGGCGAGGCGGCTCGGCATGGTTCGAGAGAGCCAAGGGTCTTTACGGTCTCGACGCCAACCGCACACAACATCCGCTTCATCGAGCTTGGCGAGCATGGCGGGTATATCCGCCGGGTCGTTCTGGAGATCGGCGTCCAAGGTCACGATAATGGGTGCCTGAGCGTGCCGAATGCCTGCCGTCAAGGCAGCCGTCTGCCCATAGTTTCGGACAAAGTGAACGACACGGATCTTGCTGTCTGATGCAGCGAGGTCATTCAGCACACCCTCCGAGCCATCATCGCTCCCGTCGTTGACCAAGACAACTTCGTAGGGCGTGTCTCCCATAGCGGCTGCAATCGCGTCCACCAGCGGGCGGAGATTGTCGACCTCGTTGTAGACGGGTACCACCATCGAGACCGGGGATTGTTTGCCCTCAGGCATGCCTCTCCTCAACAGCCAAAGGCTGTGTTCGTGTCAGTCTACTCGGATGCGTCGGGAGATGGTTCAGTCTTGTCGGCGGGGGCGACCGCTGCGTCGGGTGTCTCGACGGCGTCCGCCGCGACTTCACTCGGAATTTCGGGGTTCGTGGGAGCCGCACCATCTTGTTCGGTTGCAACCACATCAGTCGGCGCATCGCCAGGGGTCAGGCCACCCAGCTCCGGCTCATCCGAGAGGTCGATGCGAACATCGGTCAGGGCGGCCTCTTCAATGTTCACATCGGCCCGGCCAGCGGGGTCACTTGCCGACGGACCGTCGTTCGCGACATCGATGAAAGCGACAAGGCTCACGGGACCCGTGTTCGGCGGGGCTTGTATGGTGAAGGCATCCGCGGCATCCACCTTCTCAACATGAAGCAGCTGCGGGGGCGAGTCGCCTTCCTTTCGAAGGACATCAATTCGAACGACGCCCTTTGCTTCACCGGTGTATCGAAGAGTCCCGCTGATGGTCACGCCTGCACCGGGCTCCATCTCAAAGCTCCCAGGTGCCGGTGGTGGGCCCTGTGGGATGTTCTCACCGGAAGCGCCTGGATTGCCGGGGGCGGCACCGCCAGGACCGGGGTTGCCCAGGTCGGCGGCAGTGGTCGGATCCGGGCAGCCAGCAAGCATCAGGTATGTCATCAAGGTCAACATGTGCGGTCTCTCCAGCAGGTGACGTACCCTGCTCCTGCCTGTTGAGCGAAAACATGCGCTTTGCTGGGTTGCAGCACCCTCGGCGCCACCTTACGGATCTGCACCAACCGAGCGAGGTGAACCCTTGTCCGTGACCCTTCGAGGCTACGTCTTCCTGGACAGCTTACAGCCGCAGCTTGCGGCCTTCACAGGCACGACCTGTCGTGGCTTCTTGCCGCTTGCTGGTCAGGCGTCCCTCTGGATTGAGACAGCGCCAGGAATGATCATTAACCGTGTCACTGATGTGGCGCTGAAGTCGACCAATGCGGTTCCCGCGGTTCAGGTGGTTGAGCGTGCCTTCGGCCTCCTTGAGATTCATCACGACGACAAGGGGGAGGTCATGAGCGCCGGTGACTCGGTGCTGGAGTACCTCGACATCAAGGCCGAGGATCGCCTTCGTCCGCGAGTCGTGAGCAACCAGGTGATTCGGTCCGTCGAGGCCTACCAGGCGCAGCTGATCAACCGGAACCGTCAAGGGATGATGCTCATTCCCGGTCAGAGCCTCTTCATTCTTGAGACGGAGCCGGCTGCATGGATCGTGGCTGCGGCTAACGAGGCAGAGAAGGCCGCCAACGTCAATTTGATCAACCTTCGCCCATTCGGTGCCTTCGGGCGCCTCTGGATGGGCGGCACAGAGAGCGAAATCGACAGCGCGCGGGATGCCGCAATCGCTGCGATTGAAGCCCTCGCAAACAGCTAACGCTGACCCCTGTAGGAGTAGTCATGGCAGATGCCCTCGGAATGATTGAAACACGTGGCCTTGTGGCCATGGTCGAAGCCGCTGACGCGATGGTGAAGGCCGCGCGTGTCGAGCTCGTGAGTATGGAGAAGATTGGTGGTGGCTACGTCACTGCAATCGTGCGTGGTGATGTCGCAGCCGTGAAGGCCGCGACGGAGGCAGGAGCGCGTCAGGCCCAGCGGGTCGGCGAGCTGGTCAGCGTGCACGTCATTCCAAGGCCTCACGAGAACATCGACGAGGTGCTTCCGCTCGGTCGCATGCCGGCCCGCAAGAAGTAGGTCCTCCCATGAAGCTTGGGCGGATCGTCGGAACCGTCGTCTCGACCACAAAGGACGAGAAGGTCGACGGGTTGAAGCTTTACATTGTGCGTGATCTCTCCATGAAGATGACGGACAAAGACAGCTTCGTCGTGGCTGCTGATGCGGTCGGCGCGGGCGTGGGTGAGGTGGTGCTGTACGCGTCAGGCTCATCCGCTCGGCAGACCAAGGCCACCGATGGTCGGCCCATCGACGCGTGCGTGATGGCAATCGTTGATCAGATTGACATCGGCAACACGCTGGTGTTCAACAAAGGGGTTGAGTGATGCAGGGCGATCAGGTCAGCGACATCGTTGAGCGCGTGCTGCGCCGAATCCGGACGGGTGAGATTGCCGACCGTGAGATTGACATGCCGGGCGCCCCACGGGGGGTCTTCAAGACTGTCGACGCCGCGATGGACGCGGCCCAGACGGCACAGCTGACGCTGGTGTCCATGCCGCTTGAGAAGCGTCGGGAGATCATCGCCAACATCCGCAAGCGATGCGCAGAAGATGTCCATTCTCTGGCCCGGTTGGCGGTGGATGAGACCGGGCTTGGCCGCTTCGAGGACAAAGTTAAGAAGAACCTCCTCGTGATCCACAAGACCCCTGGTCCCGAGATTTTAGAGCCGATTGCCTACACCGGTGATGATGGACTCACGCTCATCGAGCGGGCCCCCTATGGGGTGATGGGGTCCATCACGCCATGCACCAATCCCTCTGAGACCATCATCAACAATGGAATCGGAATGGTGAGTGCGGGCAACACCGTCGTCTTCAACACGCATCCTGCAGCCAAGGGGACCAGCGCGTACTGCATCGACCTGGTCAACAAAGCTTCGATGGAGGTCGGGGGACCCGAGAACCTCATGACCTGTGTGGAGACCCCCACCATCGCGACGGCGAACGAGCTGATGACCCACAAGACCACAGCAATGGTGGTGGTGACCGGGGGCGGCGCCGTTGTACAGGCGGCGATGAATTCGGGCAAGAAGTGTGTCGCGGCAGGTCCCGGTAATCCGCCAGTCGTGGTTGACGAGACAGCCGATATCGATCTTGCCGGGCGTGGAATCGTTCGGGGTGCCAGCTTCGACAACAACGTGATCTGCACAGACGAGAAGGAAGTCTTTGTCGTAGAGAAGGTGGCCGACAAGCTCATCGAGGTGATGCAGGACGAGGGGGCTGTTCTCCTCAGAAATCACCAGATTACTCGCTTGGAGCGTCTCATCCTGACGCCTGATCGCGAGCACATCAACCGGGACTGGGTCGGCCAAGACGCGGCTAAGATGCTCCGAGAGATCGACGTTCCGTTTCAAGGAGACCCGCGCCTGATCATTTGCGAGGTACCGTTTGGACACCCCTTCATCCAGCTTGAGAAGTTGATGCCCGTCATTGGTATCTGCCGCGTCGCTGATGTGAACGAGGGGATCGATCGGGCCTACGAAGCGGAGCACGGTTACCGTCATACTGCGAGCATGTATTCAAGAAATCTCGATGCACTTCACCGCATGGCGTGCGTCATGAACTGCTCCATTTTTGTGAAGAACGCGCCGAACTACGCCGGGCTTGGTTTTGGTGGTGAGGGTTACACGAGCTTCACCATTGCAAGCCCAACGGGTGATGGCCTCACGACGGCGCGCACGTGGACGCGTGAGCGGCGCTGCACGCTCGCGGGCTACTTTCGGATTGTATAAGTCCTGATGGCGGATGCTCTCGCGCTGCTAGCCTACGACAGCGTCGCCGCTGGACTGAGCGCCATCGACGTGATGGTCAAGGAAGCACCCGTCACTGTGCTTGAGGCCAATCTGGTCGAGCCGGGTCGTTTTCTGATTCTCTTCTCCGGTGGAGTAGCGGAAGTTGAGGCCAGTCACAGAGTGGCTGTCGAGCGATTTTCTGATGCGCTCCTAGCGGACATCTTGCTTCCCATGGTTCACCCTGCGCTCATCGCTGGGCTGGGCGGGAAAGAGGATCGGTCGCCACCGGATACCCTGGGCGTGGTCGAGGGAAAGACTGTCGCCTACACGCTGGTGGCTGCCGACCGGTCACTGAAGGATGCGCAGGTTCGACTGGCCGGCATTCGCGTGGCCGTAGGCCTTGGTGGGCGTGCGTTCTATGTCGTGCATGGTGAACAGCACGATGTCGAGGCCAGTGTTGCGGCGGGAGCTACCATCCTCGAGGCGGCTGGAACGCTTCATCGGACTGAGATCATAGCGAGGCCCCACGCAGAGATGGTGCCGTGGCTGCTGCGCACGGCTCCGTTTAAGTTAGGGCACCCATGAAGGGGCGAGGTCGTTAGGACAGCAAATGGAATTGGCTCGAGTCATCGGACGTGTTGTGTGTCAGGTCAAGTATCCGACCCTAGAGGGGGTACGGCTGATGGTCATTCAGCCCGTTGACCATGATCAGACCCCTGTCGGCGAGCCGGTCATCGCGGCTGATGCACTTCAGAGTGGCCCCGGCGACCTGGTCAGCTGGGTTACGGGCCGAGAGGCAGCTCTATCGTTGCCACGCACCTTTGCGCCGGTTGATGTCGGGATTGTCGAGATTGTCGATGCTGCATGGGGCGACCGGAGGTACCTGTGATTCTTGCGCGCGTGATTGGGAACTCCGTGTCATCTGTGAAGCACCCCTCCTACGTGGGTCAGAAGGTCATGGTGGTGCAGCCTGTAGAGGTGGATACGCACACCCCGACGGGAAGCTCTTTTCTTGCGTTGGATTCCGTTCATGCGGGGGTAGGGGATCTCGTGGTTGCGGCCCGTGAAGGAAACACGGCAAGGCAGATACTGAAGAACAACGATGCACCGTTCCACTCTGTGATCGTTGGAATTGTCGACGAGGTCACCCTCGCATGAGTCATCCTCGAGCAGAAGAGTTTCGTGCAGACATTGTCGCGACAAGCCACCGGCTGCATGCGCTGGGGTGGGTCGCCAACCATGATGGAAACCTGTCCGCCCGGCTGCAGGGAGACCATCTGCTCTGCACACCTA
>CAZKOI010000060.1:0-13775 GCA_964554315.1 uncultured Enterobacterales bacterium
GCCGCCCCTTTGAGTATTGAGCACCGACGGACCCGGTGAAGGAGGCGTACGGCTCGGCGTTGTTGCCTACGACCGCGTCATCACCGATGTAGAAGAAGGTGCTGGCGTCGGTAAAGCCAACCGCCAGGTACGGCTTCAGTCCGGGCATGACCTCGTGTCCAAAGATGGCATCGACGCCAAATGTCGACCCCATGTAGAGGTCCAGCTCCTCAGGGTCTTCCTTGTCAAAGGGCGTCGCAATCTCTGCGATGGCCTTCATCAAGGTCGCGTGGTAGCGAAGCCCCCACTCAAAGCCGTTGTCGTACGCGATGCCGAATCCCGCCTCCGCGCTGATGATGACGTTTCGTGTTCCGAAAACCGTCACTGGCGGAATGTAGGCTAGGCCCGCGTACGGCTTGATGACGCCGATGTCCTTGAACTGAAACAGGATCCTCGGGCGCGGCGCGACGGGGGCCTTGTTGGTGTCCTCGGTCTTGGTGCCATTCAGGACCAGCCGCCGATCACAGCCCAGGGGTGGAATGATGTCGAGCTCAAGCCCGATGCTGCCCTGACCGCCCTTGAGAGGCACGGCGGAGTGAAGCGGTGACAGCGTGGTCGCGAGGGCGAAGTAGTTCAACAGAAAGTCCTGTTGCTGCTGCTCGTCGTAGTTGCTGGTACCGGCCGCTATCTCCTCCTGGAGAGCGGTCGCGGCCGACCAGCAGGACTCGTCTACCGAGTCGAGGTGGCCCGGCTCAGCACTCGCTGTGGCGATCAGGGAAAGTGAGAGCGCGATCATGGGTTTGCTCCTTCGTTGATCCAGTCTCGGACCATGTTGATGTCCGCATCGCTGAGGCGGTCATATCCAAGCGGCATGCGCGCGGTAGCATCCTCGGTGGTCAACAGCGTGATGAGGTCGCTGGCATCCGCATTACCCGCTTGCACCATCGCGGGGATTGAGGTGAGGCTCGCGAAGGCTGTGCTCTCATCGGCCAGATCAACGCCCCCTCCTGGGTAGTCGCCGGAGTGACAGCCTCTGCAGTTGGTCGAGAGCACATCGGCCCAGACGTCTGCGAAGGAGGTTGCCGAGGTACCGCCGGTATCGTCAGTGTCCGCATCGGCGTCGGCGTCCGCATCGGCATCAGCATCGGCGTCGGCGTCGGCGTCCGCATCGGCGTCCGCGTCCGAGACCACCGGATCACAGCTCGGAGCCTCGTCGGTAATCCAAGCAGAAATCACCGCCACGTTAGATTCGCTGAGCATCTCTCCTGAGGGCGGCATGGGTCGTACCTCGTCGAGTACGCGCTGATACAGGACGCTGTTCTCTGGGTCGCCCGACGCGACGATCTCGGCCCCGCCCATCGAGGGTCGGCCGACCAACTCGCACGGATCCACCGTGAGATCGAGGCCGGCTGATGCCGCCTCACCGGTATGACAGGATGCGCAGTTCCCCTCGAGGACGGTGGCAATGTCCTCGCCCTCGACCGTGTGGGTCTTGAAGGTGGTGTCATCACACCCCACCAAAATCAACAGCATTGCGACAATCATCAAGCCTCCTCAAGTCCGCGCATTGTCCCCCACTCCACCCGATTTGTCACGCCTTTAGGCAGCGAGATGGACAACCGCCACAATCAAATTATGAAGCGGTGCTCTCGGGGAGTAGCGCAGTCTGGTAGCGCGCCTGGTTTGGGACCAGGATGTCGCAGGTTCGAATCCTGTCTCCCCGACCACTCCAGCCCGCCCAACGGCGGGCTGTTTTTTTTAGGGCACCAGAAAGCCCCTAGCGGAAGCGAGCCGCATCCAATGCCATCAGCGTGTCCGAGGTCTGCCGCTCGATGACTCGGATCGTCTCGAAGTCGAGATCTCGTCGTCCCTTTGCTCGCAACGAGCGATAGCGGCTCCTCGCCTTCATCTCTAGGTCTTCCCCCAGGCGACGCACCAGTCTCGGCGCGATGGCCATTTCTTCATACCTCACCAACCGAATCCGTGAATCAGCGGCCCGCAAGGCGTCCAAAGCAGACTGGTTTCTTTCGCACCATTCGGCGGCAAAGGCCTCGGGCTGACCCCGGAACCCCACCCAACGTTCGATGTGAGATGCGAAGCAAGCGGCCGGGTCGCGGTAGGTCCACACCGTCTCCGGCCGAAAGTCCGCGTAGGCCTCGAGAACAGCCGCGACGCTGCGACGCTTTGTCTCGCTGATGGGCTTGACCAGCACTGTCCCCGTCAGTCGAGCGATAGCGTCTCGAACCTCTGCGTCCGGACGCAGGTAAAACCGGTCAAACAACACGCTGCTGTTCGCCTCATTGTAGGCATGGTCCGCTGATCCTGCCAGCGAATGAAAGAGTGCATTGGTGCCCGATCGCTGAACCCCCATGATGAACACCAGCCGGGGCAGGCGCTCATCCATCGGTCACCTCGGCTAGGAGCGAGAGCAGCGCACCATTCAGAGCGTCTGGCCGACGTGTCTCACGAACTCGATTGCGACCGGCGATACCCATGCTCGTCCTCGCCTCCCGATCCCGCAGGAGGCGATCGATGGCATCACGGAGAGCTCCTGAATCGCCGGGCGGAACGAGCACACCGCTGACACCATCGTCGATAAGTTCAGGAATGCCGCCGACCGGGGAGGACACGACAGCCACGCCGCGAGCCATCGCCTCCATGATGGCCATGGGAACCGCGTCTTCGTCGCCATCGGGTGCAACCTGACAGGGCAAGACAAAGAGGTCGACGCCATCTCGGTAGACCTCATCGATGACGCTGAACGGCACCGGTCCCAGCGCACGCAGTCGGTCGGGAGCGCTCTTGATCTCGCTCGCTGAGGCCCCAGCAACCGTCCAACGGATCGTGTCCATGCGGCTCAAGGCAGAGGACACCACGGCGAGCCCTTTCTTCGGAACCGGTCGGCAGACCGTGAGGACATGCTGCTCATCCGCAGACGGACCCGAGAGAGGGGCCTCCGCGATCGGGAGCGGTATCAGGTGCGGTGTCCCGGTCCACTGCCGGCCCACCCACTCCGAGGTCTTCGCTGAGATGGTCCGAATGCGGGTGGCGAGCTCAAGGGTAAGACGCCCGAGCGGATGAGGTACGAGCAGACCTCGCGCATGGACAGTGACCACGAGGGGAATGTCGCCGATGGCGCAGGCCACGGCAGCGAGCGCGGCTGCGTGGCCCAAGAAGTGAACATGCACAGCGCCCACCTTGCTCTCGGTCCAGCGTCGGGCCAGCCACTCCGCACGGCGAAGATCTTTGATGCGGCCACCATGCTCAAGCCAACGGGCGCGCAGGAATTCCGATGCGGGTTTCCGGCGCAGCACCAGGCTCGCTGACGGAACGAACTGGATGTCTCTCGGCTTTAGAATGCCGTGGTCAGGATCGTCGCTTCGGCTGAGCGCATAGGTGTGGATCGAGCCGTGCAAGCGCTGGAGGTGGGCAATCTCACGGTAGACGAAGGTGTGCGATACCGAAGGAAACCGCCCCAGAAGATAGGCAACGGGGGCCATCGAACGCGGAGCCATGGCGGTCACGTGGGCCGCCTAGGAGCTGCAGGACAGCGTCGAACAGCCGGGTTTGTCTCGCGCCCAGTCGGGTCGCTTCGCGCCGAGGTCAGGGTGCTGCTCATCCTCCTCGTAAGGTCGACGGGCCGCATCCAAGAGCTGCTTCAAGCGGGCGTAGTCACCGCCCTCAGCGGCCTCGATGGCTTCTTGCGCCAAGTAGTTTCGGAGGACAAACCAGGGATTGTAGGCGTCCATCTTGGCGCGTCGCGCCGTGTGCGATTGTCCGGCCGTTCGATGGAGATAGCGATCCAGCCACTTGGCCCATGCATCCATGGTCTCCGAGGCCGGATCGCCGTAGAAGGCTGGGGCTATCACTGCCGTCGCCGTCGCTGCAGCGTCGACCTTGGCCAGTGCCCTGAAGAGCACGGTCATATCGGTCTCGGTGCGCACCATGAGCGCCGTCAGATCACGCCAGAGCGTGTCGTCCTCCTCCCCTCGATGACCATCGAGCCCAAGCTTGCCGACGACCATGGCCTGATGGGAGCGTTCCCAGGCCTGCTCGTACTGCCCGATGGCCCACTTTATCGCTTCCATGTCATCAATCAATGGATAGAGCGCCTCCGCTAGGCGAACCACATTCCAGCCACCGATCTGAGGCTGGAGACCAAATCGATAGCGCCGCGTCGCAAAGTCCGTGGTGTTCGGGGTCCAGTCTGGATTGAAGTCATCAATCCATCCATAGGGCCCGTAGTCAATCGTGAGGCCAAGAATGGACATGTTGTCGGTGTTCATCACGCCATGCACGAAGCCCACGCGCATCCACTCGGCCATTAGACGCGCCGTGGCCTGGCCCACCTCAACCAAGAATGCCACCACCGTGTCTTTGGAGACCGGCCCCAGGTGACTGTAGTGATGCTCAAAGGTGTAGGCGACGAGCCGAGCGAGCATGTCCACATCGCCTCGCGCGGTATGGATCTGGTAGCTCCCGAACCTCAGGAAGCTTCGGGCAACACGGCAGACGATGGCACCCTGCTCCGCACGCTCATTGCCGTTGTAGAACATGTCTCTGACGACTGGGTCTCCCGTCGTGACAAGACTCAGTGCTCGAGTGGTCGGTATGCCGAGGTGATGCATGGCCTCGCTGCAGAGAAACTCGCGAATCGACGAGCGCAAGACAGCCCGACCGTCTGCGAAGCGTGAGTATGGCGTAGGCCCGGCCCCCTTGAGCTGAAGCTCGTATCGAACGCCAACGGGATTGATGACCTCCCCGAGCGTGATCGCCCGACCATCTCCGAGCTGCCCGGCCCAGTTTCCAAACTGGTGCCCGCCGTAGCATGCCGCGTAGGGCTTCATGCCGTCGTGGACGAGGTTGCCCCCCATTGCGGCGGCGAATTCTGCCGATTCTATCGCCGCCGCATCGAGGCCGAGCTCATCGGCCATTTCGGTGGACACGGCGACCACAGAGGGGCTGGACACCGGCGTTGGCTGCACCCGAGAGTACGCCGCTCCCCGAACCTGGCGGGTGCTGTTGGTCGAGACGGGATCGCCCGGCAAGCGGTCGACGAAGGTGGACGACCAGTTCAGTGCGTCCAGCATCACTGTGCCCTCCGCCTCATCCACGGCGAGCCAGCTTGTTTCGAATTGAGGCGATGTCGAGTCGACCGACGCGCGTGAAGCGATCGACCATCTGTTGCCCTGTCTTCGCGAGATCGAGGAGGCGTCGTACACGGGTCACCACAAAGCGCCCCTCAAGCATCTGTGCCGGTATGCTTGAGCGCCCGCCCTCATCAAGCAGGCGGACCGCAGCGTCGAGCTTGGCCACCGTATCCTTGATCAGCGTAAGCTCGCGCTCACGAAAGACCCGGGTGACCATCTTGACGACGTCTGTCTCTGCCTCGAAGCAGCGACGGCCGCCCGAGCGACCCGCATGGCGGACCACGCCCCAAGCCTGCAGCTCGGAGAGCGTCATCGACACGCTGCCCACGCTGAGTCCCGTCTCTTCCACGAGTTCCGCCGACGTAAGGGGCCGCGGTGAGAGATAGAGCGACGTCCAGACCTTTCCCATCGAGGGCTTGAAGTTCCAGAATGCCATGACCTCGCTGACCGCATCAGCAACCAGCTGTCGCGCCTGATGGACCGCGTACCCTTCCACCGGTGCTGGCCGTGGAGGCGGCGTTGAGTGAACTTCCATGGACCGACCCCTCCCCTTGCGTTAGAGCCATGCACATTTCAACCAAGGTTGAAATAGTCTACCCCGAGCGGGGAATCCACCCACAGGCACGAAAGATGGAAATTCAGCCTAGCCGACCGTACCCGTCGGGTCTCCACGCAGGGGCCCCGCGGACCACGATTTCAGACGTCTCTGCGATCTTTGAGCTGGTGGCTGAGGACATGGGAGAGGCCGAAGAGCAGATCCATGCCCAGCTGCAAGTCACCATCCCAGCGGTGTCCGAGATTGGCCAATACCTGGCCCTCGCGGGCGGCAAACGCATGCGTCCGCTGCTCTCCATCTTGGGTGCGAGAGCGGCCGGCTTCGACGGCGATCTCAGCGCCCTCGCATCGATCGGCGAGTTGATTCATCTCGGCAGCCTCCTTCACGATGACGTCGTCGACGACGGGAGTGAGCGACGCGGGCAGCCCGCCGCTCAGCGGGTCTACGGCAACCCCGCGGTCATTCTCACGGGTGACTACTGCGTCGCTCGCGGGCTCCTGCTCGCGGCAGAGCACGGTGGCCATGAGGCCGTCACCCGGCTGGCATGGACCGTCACTGCCATGTCGGAGGGGGAGGTCACACAGCTGCTCAATCGCGGCAACATGGACCTTGCTGTCAGCGCCTACATGGACATTGTCTACAAGAAGAGCGCGACCCTGATCGCGTGGTGTGCTGCAGCTGGCGCATGGGCGGCCGGCGACGCAGAGGCCGCAGAGCGACTGAACACCTTCGGGCTCAGCGTGGGCACAGCCTTCCAGATTACCGACGATGTCCTCGACTACATCGGTGTCGCTGATACCACGGGCAAGCGCGAGGGGCGCGACCTCGCAGAGCGCAAGATGACCCTACCGCTCCTGATTGCCATGGAGCGAGATCCATCGATTCGGACGACTCTGAGAGCGGGCGACCCCAAGGACAGCGACATCCCCGATCTTCTGGCAAAGGTCGACGCGACAGGCGCCACGGCAGCCGCCTTGGACGAGGCTCGACATCTCGTCAGAGAGGGCATCGACGCTCTCCATGCGCTGCCCGAGTCTGTCTATCGCGATGCCTTAGAGCAGCTGGCGCACCACCTCGTGAACCGCATCTCATGAGCGCTGATACGACCAAGACTCCGGTTGCGGGCGCCGCCGACCGCGCCGCCGATGTGGCCGCCATGTTCGACGAGCTCGCCCCCAAGTACGACCTGGGAAACCGCGTTCTCAGCTTAGGCCTCGACCAGGGCTGGAGGAAGCGGGCCATCGCTTCGCTGGGTACCCAGGCCTCGGGCACCATGCTCGACCTCTGCGCGGGAACGCTCGACCTGACGCAGATGCTGGTGGATCGCGGCGCCGACCATGTCTACGCCGTCGACTTCTCTGCGCAGATGCTTGCCGTCGGCGAGCGCAAGATAGAGAAGAAAGACAGGGTCACCATCCACTGCTGTGATGCGAGGCAGCTTCCGCTCGAAGACGCGAGCGTCGACGGCATCATCGCCGGCTTCGGGCTTCGGAACGTACCCGAGGTGCACCTGGCCCTCGCAGAGTGTGCGCGGGTGATTCGACCGGGTGGCAGAATCGCCGTCCTGGACTTCTTCAAGCCCGTGACCCTGATGTCCCGTGCCCTGAGCAACAGCTACAACCGCATGGTGGTGCCCATCGTCGGGGGCATGATCACCGGCTTCAGAGATTCCTATCGGTACCTTCACGAGTCCATGGGAGCGTTCTGCACAGCGGAGGAGTTTGTGGCCCTGCTGAGTGAGGCTGGCTTCGAGGCTCAGGCCCACACCATGTTCCCACCCGTGGCTCACCTCGTCTCAGGGAGCAGGCGTGAGCACTGAGACCAGGGCTCGCCTCGTGCGCGTTCGGCTCCCTCTAGCCGACACCGACCCCTGGACCCTCTTGCCTCCCTTGCAATCGGATGGAGCAAGGCTCATGGCCTGGTCTTCACCCGATGGTGTCGAGCGCTTTGTCGCCGTCGGAGCCTGCGCCGAGTTCCGGCCCACAGGACCCAACCGCTTCGACGAGGCCCGACGCTGGTGGCAGCGGTTCGCAGGTGACCAGACTCGGACCACCAATCGCGACGGCAGCCCCGCACAGAGCTCGGCGCCAGTGTGCTTGGCGGGTTTTGCATTCCAGACAGACCACGCCCGCTCGGATGCCTGGGGTGCTTGGGGGGATGGGGCACTGTGCATCCCCGACCTTGTCCTCTGGCGAGGACCGACAGGCACAGAGGCCACCATCATCGCCGATACAACCCAAGGGCCCGTCGAAGACACAGTCGCTGAGATCGAGCGCCGCCTCAGAGACTGGTTGGCGAGGGCGGAGAATGCCCCCGTCACCCCTGCGACTGCGGCCACGCTGGTCAACGCGAGCGAGGCCCAGCAGGAGTGGGTTCGGGGGGTTGCGGCGGCGCAAGAGCAGATGGCAAAGGGTGCGCTCAAGAAGGTCGTGCTCGCCCGATCGGCCGCATTCGAGCCCGGAGGAACCGAGCAATTCGACCCGCTGGGCACCGCTACTGCGCTGAGGGATCGGCAGACTCGATCCACCACCTTTCTGATCCGACGGAGGGACGGCCAGGCGTTCTTGGGGTCGTCACCGGAGATCTTGGTTCGAATCCGAAGCGGTGAGGTCAGCACCGTGGCCTTGGCCGGGACGCGAAAGCGTGGGCACGGCGAGGAAGACGACGTTCTCGCCAATGATCTGATCAGCAGCGTCAAAGACCTGACCGAGCACCGACTGGTCACGGCGGCCATCAAGGAAGCCCTCGAGCCCCACGTCACCGCGCTACAGATTCCCGATTCGCCGCTCGTGGTCTGTCACCCTGACGTGCAACACCTGCGCACAGACATCACGGGTCAACTTAGCCCCGATGCCACGATTTTCGAGCTCGTCTCCCGTCTTCACCCCACTCCGGCCGTGGGTGGGCTGCCGAGAGAGCAAGCCATGGACTGGCTGGATCACAATGAGCCTCTCGATCGGGGTTGGTATGCAGGCCCGATCGGCTGGGTCAGCGCAGACGGCGATGGGGAGTTCGTCGTGGCGATCCGCTCGGTGCTGATGGCACCTCGATCCGCCGCTGCGTTCGCAGGGTGTGGCCTGATTGCCGATTCGGTCCCCGAGGACGAGTGGGAGGAGAGCCAGGTGAAGCTCCAGACAGTCAAGCAAGGCCTCTCCGTCTCAAGCCACCCGAGCGTAGAACGGTGAACACCGCGGACCTCAACCGACGCCAGGCGGTCCACCTGGTGCAGACGCTGGCCGCGCTGGGCCTCAAGCACGCCGTGCTCTCTCCGGGAGCCCGAAACACGCCGGTGGTCCTGGCGCTCCATGATGCGGTCGAGCAAGGGTGTCCGATTCAACTTCACTCCGTCGTCGATGAGCGAGCGGCCGGATTCTTCGCGCTGGGACTTGCCCGCCAGACGGACACGCCTGTGCTCTTGTCTTGCACCTCAGGGTCTGCCGCCGCCAACTACTTTCCCGCCGTGGTTGAGGCCTCGGAAGGGGCGGTGCCGCTCATTGTGGTCACCGCAGATCGCCCCGCCGAGCTCCAGAACTGCGGCGCCCCCCAGGCCATGGCTCAGGTCGCGCTCTTTGGCGTCCACGTGAGGCGGTCCATCAGCCTCGAGGCACCAGAGGTGGCCGACGCGACAAGCCTCGTCTCTCAGGCCACTCGGGACCTCTGGGCGGCATCGGTGTTCCCAGCGCCGGGCCCGGTGCACCTCAACCTCCGCTTTCGAAAGCCCCTCTGGAGTCCCGACTCCACCGCGACTCTCGACGCCCCCGTCGCACCGGTGGTTCCCCGACCCTCTTCGTGCGACCCCGCGTGCATCCAGAGGCTGGTCGAGTTCGTGGACGGTCAGGCCGGCGTGATTGTGGTGGGCCCTGACCCCTCGGGGCGCCTCAAGGGCGAGGACATCGACCAACTCTCTCGATGGCTTCAGTGGCCCGTTCTTGCCGATCCAGTGAGCCAGCTCCGCTTTGGAGCAGACGTTCCCGTGATCCATCACCACGACATCCTGCTGAGATCCGCCCGCTTCAGAGAACTGCACCCCTACACGCGCGCGATTCACCTCGGGGGCACCACCAGCTCGCGACCGCTCGAGGAGCTCCTTCGTCGGACACCCACGGTGCCGATCGGCGCCTCCGGTCGACGCTGGGACCCCTGGGGATCCGTCGACTGGTCGCTGGAGGCCAGCCTCGCTGCGGTCATGCAGGCCGTCGCTCAGGCCGCTGTGCGCCCGCAGACACCGGATCACCGCGAGCAGTGGCAGGCCGCAGACCGGGTGGTCGCGGAGGGGCTCGTCGAGCGGTGTTCTGGAGACCTCTGGGAGGGAAGCATCGCACACCACTTTGTTCAGGCTCTTCCCGCGGGAGCCCTCCTCCGAATCGCAAGCAGCATGCCCATTCGCGATGTCGATAGCTTCTGCGTGGACTCCGGTCGCACGCTTCGTGTCTCGGCAAACCGCGGCGTAAACGGAATCGACGGAACGGTCGCGACGACCTTGGGCGAGGCCGCTGCAATCCAACAGCCCGTCGGCCTTCTCACGGGGGATCTGAGCCTGATTCACGACATCGGCGCACTCACCACTGCACCGCGACCCTCCAACCCTGTGGTCATCACCGTGGTGGATAACGGTGGCGGCGGCATCTTCGGCTACCTGCCAATGCGGGAGCACGAGACCGCCTTCGAGCCATGGTATGTGACACCGCACCAGCACGACATTCCCGCCATCGCGCGCGCCATGGGGGTGGCCGTTCACACGCCCGATAGTCTCGACGCATGCAAGAACGCTTGGAACGAAGCGCTCGCCCATTGTGGGGTCACGGTGGTGCACGTTCGAATCGATCGAGAGGAGAGCACTGCGAGACACTACGAGGTCTGGTCGGCGCTGACCGCTCACCTCGATGAGGTGCTCGGATGAGCGCGCCGAGTGCTCTAAAGGCATGGGCTCTCGCTGCACGCCCGAAGACGCTCGCAGCAGGGGTAGTGCCCGTCCTGGTCGGAACCGCGGTCGCTCACCTAGAGGGCCGTGTACGACCCAGTGCCGCCCTTGCGTGTGCCGTCTGCAGCATCTTGATACAGGTCGCGACTAACCTTGCAAACGACTACTTCGACGCAAAAAAAGGGGCCGATAATGAGCGCCGCCTCGGCCCAGCGAGGGCCGTCCAGCAGGGGTGGATATCCCCTCAGCGTATGCTGCTCGGTACCGGAATTTCGCTCATCTTAGCCTTCGCGCTCGGCCTCTATCTGATTCACCTCGGTGGCGCGGTAATCGCCGCCATCGGCATCATCAGCCTGGTGGCCGCTGTTGCCTACACGGGCGGCCCCTACCCGCTCGCCTACGTTGGACTCGGCGACCTCTTTGTCTTCCTGTTCTTTGGCCTAGCTGCCGTGGTCGGGACCACCTGGGTGCAGACCCTGACGGCGCCGCCCGCGGCCTGGGTGGGCGGCGCAGCGACCGGGTTTCTGGCCACCGCCATCTTAGTGGTGAACAACCTGAGAGACCGCGAGACCGACGCCGAGGCTCAAAAACGAACCCTCGTGGTCCGACTGGGTCCGACCTTCGCGAGGCGAGAGCATGCCAGCCTCATCGGGGCCGCGTTTCTAGTCGTTGGCATCGGTGCATTGATGGGCTGGGTCCCCGTCGCGTGGCTCGGCCTGAGCATACTGTGTCTCCCTCTTGCAGCATCTGAGATTCGCAGTGTTCACCAAAAGGATGGCCGAGACCTCAACCCGCACCTGGGGGGGGCAGCGCGCCTTGAGTTGTTCTTCGGACTGGCACTGGTCGCCGGGAGCCTGCTGTGATCCAGATCATCCGCGTCAACCTGCCTCTTCGGGCACCCTTCGAGACCGCGAGGGGCACCACCACCCATCGCCAGGCCGTTGTCGTGCGACATCAAGTCGAAGGCCTGGTGGGCTGGGGAGAGGCAAGCCCGCTGCCTGGGCTGATGCCAGAGTCCGCCGATGACGCTTTTGCTGAGCTACTCCCCCTGCACGGCGCTCCTGGCGTGCTCCTCGAAGACCTCGGCGAGGTCCAGCAGTTTGTCCAGAGCCGAGTGGCTTCGGTGAGCGCGCAGCATGCCCTCAGCACCGCGCTCATTGATGTCATGGCGAGGGCTAGAGACATCCCGCTGGCCCAGATGTTGAACCCAACCGTTCGGAGAGATGTTCCTATCTCGCACCTGTACCGAGACGAGGGGCGGTTGTTTCATGCGACCATGCTGGGAGCGCAGACCATTAAGGTAAAGGTGGGGATGAGGAGCCTAGACGCCGAGCTGGGAACCATCCGCGCCATCCGGGAAATTGTTGGTCCCAGCGTCCACATCCGACTCGACGCCAACGGAGCCTGGACAGAGGAAGAGGCCAAGGCCGCCATCGACGCGTTCGTGCCCATCGGCGTGCGAGAGATTGAGGATCCTATCAACCCCTATGACTTCGCCGGCATGGCGCGGCTGCGAGGTCGAGGAATTGACATTGCCGCCGACGAGGGGCTCGCCTCCGTGGATGCTCTGGCCGCGATTATTGACAGCCGAGCGGCAGACGTCGCGGTCTTCAAGCCCATGAGACTCGGCAGCATCGTGACCTGCATGGGCATGATGAACATGGCCTCCAACGCTGGGCTCGAGGGCTTTATGACCACAACGATTGACGCCGCCATCGGACGTATGACGGCCCTTCACCTAGCGGCCGCATCCCCCGTCAAGAAGCTTCGTGCCTGCGGGCTTGATACCGCAGACTGGCTCGCAGAGGACGTTGGAGAGACGCCCGAGATGACGGGAAGCCACGTCGACGCCCCCTCGCGACCAGGCCTCGGCCTGGATGCCCAGGTATGAACCTCAACCCACCAACCCTGTATTTTGGGGCGCGCTGCTGGAGCCAGGGACAGACGCTGGCTCAGGTCCGTCACCGCACCGCACAGATGATCGAAAGCGGCCTCGGGCCGGGTTCAGTCGTGTCGTTCGACGCAGATGGGAGCCCAGAGACCGTCTGGTCTTTCTTCGCAGTACTCGCCCTCAAGGGCGTCGCTCTCCCCCGCCCGTCGACAAAGACCGACGGCACCGATCGCGCCTATCTGGAAGCCGCCTCATGCCCGCCTGCGTCCCTTGCACGCCTTCGCCTCCTGACATCGGGGAGCACGGGGTCGCCCAAGATCGTCGACCTCACGGAGACACAGTTGGTCGCCAGCGCTGAAGCAAGCCGGGCGCGCATAGGCTGTGGCCCCGAGGACAACTGGCTCTGCTGCTTGCCCCTCCATCACATCGCAGGCCTCTCGACTCTTCTTCGAGCGGGTATGGCCGGCGCGGCCGTCACCCTTCATGAGCGCTTCGAGCCCGAACGAGTCAACCGGGCCATCGACTCCGGAGGCATCACCATGGTCTCCTTGGTTCCCACGATGCTCGGACGTCTACTCGACCACCGTGAAGACATCCCCTTTCACCCGAACCTTCGGGTGATACTCCTCGGCGGCGCACCGTCGAGCCCAGAGCTTCTCGAGCGATGCCGCGCGATCGATGCGCCCGTCGCGCTGACCTGGGGCATGACGGAGACCGCATCTCAGGTTGCCACCCGGTCACCGGGTGATCTACGCGACGACCCCGATGTCGGCCTGCCGCTTCCGGGCGTCTCGGTGTTTGTGGAAGACGGCCGCCTCGGTGTAGCGGGCGCGGTCGCGCCGGGTGGGCGATACCTGACCTCTGACTATGGCCACCTCGACGAAGAAGGGCGCGTGGTCGTTACTGGACGTGGAGACGCGTTGATCATCTCGGGTGGCGAGAATGTCGACCCGAGGCATGTCGAGCAAGTGCTCCTGCGCCATCCGTGCGTGCGTGATGCAGCCGTCTTGGGCGTGCAGGACACCGTCTGGGGAGAGCGAGTGTGTGCCTTTCTCGCCGGAGACCCCTCGGACCTGCTCGCCGACTGGCTCGCGGAACACCTTGAGCCCCACGAGCGTCCGCGCCAGATCCTCTGGCTCGAAGCAATCCCACGAAATGCGATGGGCAAGCTCAACGCTCGGGAGCTGCGCCAGAGATTGGCCTCCCCTTAGCCCAGCAACGCCTTGAGCTTGTCGATCACATCACCGGGGGGCGCGCAGGCCTCAAAGGTCTCGAGCG